>JAZQUJ010000159.1:0-56382 GCA_045631245.1 Bianqueaceae bacterium | reverse complement strand
ACAGATGGAAATCATTATCTGACGAGTCTTGACTATGGTAATGGAGATAGTGTAGACTATAGCTACGATAAGTATGGCAACGTAACAAAAGAGACCTATGAGGATAGCGAGACAGTAAGCTATGCCTATGACAATAATGGGGATCTGGCAACGGTAACGGATTCGGCGACAGGAAGGAAGAATACGTATTATTATGATACCACCGGACGGCTGATGAAGTATACGGAGAAGAGTGATCTGCATGAGTTTTCGATGGCGTATAGCTATGATGAATTGAACCGTGTCAGTGGTGTGGAAGAAGATAATAACGGAATCCATCGGAGTACGGTATATACGTATGATGATTCAAGCCGTGTGACGAAAAGCTAAACAGAAAATACGAGCCGAAATTATACTTATGATGGATATGGGCGAGTGAGCCAGACAGCCACGAAAGAAGGAAGCATTCAGATCAAGAGTGATGCCTACAGCTATAGCAGTGGTTCGACGGGAACAAGCGGACAGATATCACAGCACGTTGTGGATGCAGCAGGGTATGATAAGACCTATAGTTATACCTATGATGATAACGGAAACATCGTAAGCATCAGTGACGGAAGCAGTAGTATAACATATGAGTATGATAGTGCGAACCAGCTGATCCGAGAGAATAATCAGGAAGGCGGCTATACTTATACCTGGACATATAATAATGCAGGCAATATACTAAACCGAAAAGAGTATGCCTACACGAGCGGGACACTCGGAACAGCAACCGATACAATCAACTATACCTATGGAGACAGTGCCTGGGGCGATCTGCTGACAGAGTATGATGGAACTACCTATAGTTATGATACGATCGGAAATCTGACATCGGATGAGAATTACACATATACATGGAAACACGGAAGAGAGCTGCAGAGGATCAGTTCGGGAATACAATTCTGGACGATGACGTACGATGCAAATGGAATGCGTACAAAGCGAGAGAGTAATTCCATGACATATGAATATGTGTATAGCGGCAGCTTATTGAGCAGCATGAAGAGCCATAATTCCTCGACGGGAGACCGATCCTGGTTTTATTTTATCTATGATGCAGGCGGCCTTCCAATGGCAGTGGAGTATAAAGGAACACTGTATTATTATGTAACGAACCTGCAGGGGGATGTAATAGCGATTATAAACAGCAGCGGGAATCAAGTAGTTGGCTATAGGTATGATGCATGGGGAAATGTACTTACTGTTAGCGGAAGTATGAGCACAACGTTGGGCAAAGAAAACCCGCTGCGATATCGAGGATATGTGTTTGATCGCGAGACAAATCTGTATTATTTGGAGAGTCGGCATTATAATCCGGAAACGGGTAGATTCTTGAATGCGGATGGGTATACAGCCACAGGTCAGGGATTTGTTGGAAACAATATGTATGCGTATTGCTTGAATAATTCGGTGAATTGGATGGATGAGAGTGGTGATTTGGCAAGACTGGTGCGTCATGCAGAGAATGGCACTGCGAATAGAGTGGAAGATATCGGTATTGCCGTAGTGGATGAAATACTTGAAGAACTTGTTGATGATGCATTAAATTACAATGTTAATAATGAAAGTGAAGAAGTTGTCTTGAATTCAAATTATTTTTCTTCGTATAAGGGAAAGTTGGTAATAAGAACGAATCTGGAACGATCAGGGTCGTAAGGGGCACTTTTTATATCGTGAAAAGCGTCAGAGCGTTCTGCACCGGAAGATGAAGTTCGTCATGAGTATGGGCATACAAAGTAATTAGATCAGTTAGGGCTGGCTAAATATACAATGTGCATAGGTGTGCCATCAATGTTTGAATGGGGAAACGATTCGGTATATTACAGGAGACCGTGGGAGATAACCGCGGATATATATGGAGGTGTACAGTCAAGAGGTTACCCAGGATACGAGACGGCAGGATTTGAATATTTAGAAAATAGCAAAAAGTGGGGACTTCTTGTTTGGTTTACGATAGATTAGGAGAAGATGTATGATGAAAATTGGGTTTTCAATAAAAAAATATGTATTATTATCACTTGTAATAATAGCAGTATTTTTATTGGTAGGCTGTTCTAAAATGCATGAAAAGGAATATTATGCAGATATCAATAATTTCATTACGGATGAGGCAGTAGTAGATAATGTTATCTATAATGAGGAGGAAGAGTATATTGTTTTATGGCTCTCAGAGATTGATGAAGCATATCAATGCAGTGATTTTATCATTGAAGGCAACAATGCTTCTTTAGTATTGCAAAATGGCATACTTGATAAAATTGAAATTGGAGATGTGATTACATATACATCCGCTCCTAGAATTTTTGGAAATGGATATTTTATGCCTATCATACAGATTTCTGTCCCTGATGAAGAATTATTAAATATAGATGATGGATACAAAAACCTAATGAGTTTGTACTAAGTGTGTTGAAAGGTTTCAGGAATCCCTGACAAGTTTGTGTTTGGGTGACCAAACACGATGCTTGCTGGTACTTAGCAGTTACATTCCCTTTTTCGGCAAATACACACCGAAAACAACGCCCCGGAGGGGGACAACCTCTCCGGGTACATAGCAAAACCCAGCCGATACGGGGCTGTACTATTTGGAGAGCCGGTATTATAATCCAAAGATCGGGCGGTTCCTGAATGCGGATATTTTCGCATCGACAGGTCAAGGATTTATAGGAAACAATATGTTTGCGTATTGTTTGAATAATCCGGTGAATTTGGTGGATAACGATGGCTGTAGTCCTGAAACTCTGGCATGGTGGACCAGCAGTATGTGGTGGCTATGTGGAGTTGATGCAGTTCTTCCTATTGGTGATATAATCTATTTGAGTGGAATGATCATATTGGGCGGAATTGCAGTTTCTTCCTATGAAGCCAGTACATCAAAAGATATATTCGAGATATATGAAAATGAGAGTATAGCTTTTGATAAAGAAATTGTTAAGTCTCAGTTTAGTAGGATAACTTTAGCTGTGTCAGAAGTTATCGAGGAGAGTAGGACGAATGATGCAGATCCGTTTAAACGTCCAGGTCAGAAAAAATAGGGACGAGAAAGAAAAAGCAGGGACGAGAAAGAAAAAGCAAAGCGAGATTAAAGGAAGGTTGGAAACCAAGGTCGAATCCTAAACCGTTAAAAAAGCATACGCCAGGAAAAGCTTATAGAAAATATTAGGAGGAGAAAACTCATGCATATATGGACTATTGATGCTTGGAAAAATCATTTGAGTATTAGTTGCAGGACAGGACTTCGTTTCAGATTTGAGCAAGATGTGAATCCAGAGGTGAGGCGAGCTTGTATATGTTTTGCAAGATGGTTAAGAAAAGAGTACGTTTTTCCGCTGCGGATATCTATTTATGTAAAAAAGGAAAGACGAATCAAAGCAAAAGATAAAGATAAAGTTTGTGGTACTTTTTTTGAACCTCTTGATTATTCCACAGAACCATATATAAAAATCGCATCTGGAGATTATGCGGATTTGGAGAGAGAGATTGGAAAGGATAATGCGTTGGCAGCGATACTATTAACTATATCACATGAATTGACGCACTATTTCCAGTGGATTAACAATTTGAGCCTTACGTCAAAAGGAAGAGAGCGTCAGGCTACAAATTATTCAAGATATATTGTTGAGGAATATTCAGAAATGAGAGAACATCCATGAATTATGAGCATAAATTCGTGATTATCATAGAAGATTAGTATTTGCAGACTTTTTTCACAGACTGGATTTCTTGGATACATCGCTTCTAATCTGTTTACTGGTTTCCTTTATGTCATACGAGAGAATTCTTACGTGTAATTGTATTCTCTTGGCCGCTTTGCGGCACTTAAATGAAATTATCTCTTGCTGGAAATTCTGAAAGGAAGCTCCTTTTTTTAGGTGACGGAAAATAATTGACTATCACTACGAATACAGGAACAGCATTGACAGTGGGTTATACCTACAGTGACGACATGCTGACAGCGATCCAGACGGGAAGCACCACCTACAGCTTCAGTTACGGTAATTTTGCTCTGATTAGTGGTATTGCAAGAACGTCTCGCTATGCTGGATAAGTTAGGGAAAGGGTGTCATGATAAAGAAAAAAATGATAGTATTGTCTAAGTATTCATTAAAAGAGACAGTAAAAATAGTGCTAGATATTATTTCAGATGAACGAAATGAATCTAAACTTGTTTCGTTAAATCTAAATGAGTGTCCACAAATAATATTCGATGTCAAAGCTAGTGCTTTGTTTAAAAACTCTTTTGCGCCTAGAATAACAATGGAAATAAAAGATAATCCTGACGGAGTGAAAGTTCAATTTTTGTATGAATTAAAAAAGGTAGTAAAAATTTTGTTGAGACTTGAGCAATGTTTGGCCGTGGTATTCAGTTTGGTGATGTTGTTGTTTCAGGGAGCGAACTCGATAAAAGAAAGCGAAATTTGGATAATAATGGGTATATCTTCTGGACCGATTGTAATGGTTTATGTGCATTATTTATTTAGTATTCTAGTGTGTAGAGTGTTTGCAAGGCAAATTATTAAGAAATGGATGAGAATATTAGATAATAGTGTATGATGCTTTCCTTTTGCCGCTTTGCGGCACTTAACTGAAAGTATCTTTGAATGGGAGCTTCTGAACGGAGGCTCCTATTTTTATGTGATGGTATCCGAAACAACACATCGGTATCGATCAGCAGCGGAAGCAGTACCAAGATCGGCAGCCACACCCTGGCCAGCTATAGCTATTCAACAGATGGAAATCATTATCTGACGAGTCTTGACTATGGTAATGGAGATAGTGTAGACTATAGCTACGATAAGTAGGGTAATGCTTGGTAGAAGCAATAAAGTATTGTGAACACAAAGATCACGGAAGAGGGAGTGTTTTTCGTAGCTTGTTTGTGCCTGTGCGAAGCGAAAGGAATATCAATACATACCTTGGAAAGAATTGAAATATGGGTATTACACTAAAAATTATAAAGGAAATTCATTTTTAGTGATATCTTCTAATGCGCTTAGTTCGCAAAAAGCAAAACACTATGCTAATAAAGGGGCGAATTCATCAAAGATATGTATTGGAAATGAAGTGGTAATCTATTTGGATATTCTACAAGATGTATCAGAAATAAGAAAAATAATAGATATTCAGGTTGCTGTACAGAATTACACTAATTAAATTAAAAAGGTAGTATTTTATTTGTGAAGAAAAAGGAATTTAGTACTAAGATACTATTGGACGCAGTACTGAAAAAATGGATTATAGCAGAGTTCATTATAGTCGTGTGCTTAAATGAAATTGGTTTACAGGTAAAAAGTTGGGCCGGAAATGCAATAGGAGCGGTGTTGCCGCAACACTAATATATGAATACTAAAAGGAGTACATAACAATGCTGAAAGCCGGATTTTCACGAGTTGACATGACTCCCCCTTTGGGGAGTCCTATGGCAGGATATTTTGAATACCGTGAGGCAGAAGGAATACTGGATCCTCTGGAGTTGAATGCCATCGCCGTTTCTGATGGTGAAAAAACGATTTTGGTGGTAACGGCAGATATTCTGTATGCCAATGAAGTATTTGCCACCAATGTGAGAAAGTGTATCGAAAAACGCACCGGTGTTCCGGCAGATCATGTATTTCTGCAGGGGCTGCATCAGCATACTTCGGTGGCACTGGGAGCAACGGTGCAGTCTAAAAGTATTGCTAACAGTTTTTACGATGCCCCCTATCAGGATGTGTTGATCCGTAAATATAAAGATGTATGTGTTATGGCCATTGCCGATATGGTAGATGCCACTGTCGGCGTTGCACAGCAGGAAACAGCAGAGCCCATTTCCTTTATTCGTCGTTATCGTATGAAAGATGGCAGTGTACGAACCAATCCGGGCTTTTTGAATCCGAATATTCTGGAGCCCATTGGAGAAGCCGATAACACAGTGCGTTTGGTGCGATTTCATCGTGAAGGTGCTAAGGATATTGCCTTAGTCAACTTCTCCACCCATCCCGATGTGATCGGCGGCTGCAAGTTTTCAGCGGATTGGCCCGGTTTCGTGCGACGCATGACGGAGCAGGATATTCCGGATGTGCATTGTATTCTGGTCAATGGAGCCCAAGGAGATACGAATCATGTGAATACATCGAAGCCCAATCCATTCACTAAAGATGAGTCGAACCTGCAGGAGAAGAAATACGCCCACAGCCGTTTCATGGGTCGTACCATCACCGATGTGGTGACGGCTCTGTGGGATCACACAACGACAATTCCCGGCGGTAAAATATCGGGTTTTGTGAAAATGGAGTATATTCCCACCAACACCACCTACATGGACCGAGTGGAAGAATTCAAAGAAAAGAAAAAACTGATGCAGGCCGGTGAAGGTAATTTTACCATGGAGGAAAAGGGCGAGATCAACCGCGTGGTCGCTTTGCCGGAGGAAACACTGTTCCGTAAAGTACCGGTATCCATGGTTGCCTTTGGCAGGATTGTATTAGTTGGCTTTGGAGGAGAACCTTTTACCGAATATGCGACCAAAGTTCGGGAAGGGGAAGAAGATCTGTTCATCATGTGTGCCTGCTGTGCCAACGGAGGCCAAGGATACCTCCCGACACAGTCGGCTTTTGAAGAGGGTGGCTACGAAGCCCGCAGTTCTCGCTTTACTTCGAGCGTAGCAACGGTGCTGCCGGCCGCGGCTAAAGCCATGTTGGCAGAGCATAAGAAAACATTATAAATATGGAAGAGCTGCTGCAAATTAGGTAGCAGCTCTTTTGCATTTTTTCTTCATATATCGTCATTTTGACTTGATTTTAGAGCCAAAAAATCATATAATTATGAACGTATTTTTATTTTGAATGACACAAAAAATAATACTAAAATTCACATAGAAAACCCCTGAAAAGGAGATGACCATTTGCAGATTTTCGAATCTTTTGACGAACAGCAGACCTATGAATTTGGTCAACAGATCGGCCGCGAGGCGCAGCCCGGCAGCGTGTACTGTCTGGTAGGCAACTTAGGCACCGGCAAAACCATTATGGCGAAGGGCCTGGCTGTTGGACTGGGTATCGATGAAGACATCGTGAGCCCCACATTTACCATTGTACAGGAATACCAAGGTCGTCTTCCGTTTTATCATTTTGATATTTATCGTATTATGGACGAAGACGAATTGTTTGAAATCGGTTGGGATGAATACGTAAACGGAAATGGAGTATGCTTAGTAGAGTGGGCCGATCAGGTGCCCGAAGCGATCCCACCGGAAGCCATTTGGCTCACCATTGAAAAGGACTTGAGCAAAGGCGTTGCATACAGAAAAATCACGGTAAGCGAGGGAAGACCATGCTGATATTAGGAATCGAATCCGCCGCCAAGGTGGCAGGAGCTGCACTATACGAAAACGGCCGCATCATTGCGGAGCAGATGGTAAACGGTGCGCTTACTCATTCGGAAACGTTGATGCCAATGATCGAGGCAGTTTTTCAGGCAGCCGGCCGTAAGCCGGAAAACCTTGATTACATCGCCTTGACCAGCGGCCCCGGATCCTTCACCGGACTTCGCATTGGGGCAGCCACTGCCAAGGGTATGGGTCTTGGTCTTCAAATTCCGTTGATTCCGGTATGTACGCTGGAATCCTTGGCCTTTGCCGCCGGATTCCATAACATGCTCTGTGTGCCAATTATGGACGCGCGCCGCGGTCAGGTATACGGTGCGGTGTATGAAAACGGGAAAGTTGTTCTGGAGCCTCAGGCTATCAGCCCGGCAGAACTTGCGGAGAAACTGGTTCAGTTGAATCGTCCCTGCCTGTTCATGGGCGATGCCGCCGACCTGTACCGCGAACAGTTTGCAGCTGGGCTGCAGGAAAACTACCATTTGGCTCCTGCTCATTTGAAAGACCTGAGAGCGGCAGCTGTGGCGGCTCTGGCAGCAGAAATGTTGGCAAACGGGCAGACACAGGGAATTCCCAGCCACGAACTGGAGATCGATTACCTGCGCAAGCCTCAGGCGGAAAGAGAGCGCGAGGCTAAACTTGCAGCGGAGGCGAATTCCTAATGCTGCGGACTATGACAATGGCGGATCTGGATGCGGTGTGTGTGATCGAAGAGCAGTGCTTTTCGGTGCCCTGGTCCAGAGAGTCCATGGAAAAGGAACTAAACGGAAATGATCAGGCCCACTATTTGGTGGCCGAGATCGATGGACAAGTTGTTGGCTATGCCGGATTCTGGCAGGTGCTGGATGAGGGGCATATTATGAATATTGCGGTGGCGCCGGAAATGCGAGGCCGCGGTCTTGGAGAAGAACTGATGCGGGCCATGCTGCAGCAGGGAACCCAGTTGGGGATTGTTTATTGGACGCTGGAGGTGCGTGTTAGCAATACAGCGGCTATTAAGTTGTATGAAAAAGTAGGCTTCACCTCTGCCGGGATCCGTCCCGGGTATTATGAAAAGCCGCGTGAGGATGCCAATATTATGTGGTATCAGTTCGGGTAATTAGTTAGGGGAGTAAGAGTATGAAAATCGGATTTGATAATGAAAAGTATTTGAAGATGCAGTCGGAGCATATCAAAGAGCGTATTGCCAGTTTTGGCGGTAAGCTGTATCTGGAGTTTGGCGGCAAGTTGTATGATGATTATCATGCATCCCGTGTGCTTCCGGGTTTTGAGCCGGACAGTAAGATGCGTATGCTGCAGCAGCTCAGTGATCAGGCCGAGATCGTGGTTGTTGTAAACGCCGCTGATCTGGAGGAAAAGCGTGTGCGCGGCGATTTGGGTATTACCTACGATTTGGAAGTGATGCGTCTGATCGATGTATTCAAAAGTCGTGGTCTGTATGTAGGTTCTGTTGTGCTTTCGCGTTTTAACGGACAGGCAGCTGCAGTGAAGTTCCAGAAGCTGTTGGAAGGTAAGGGGATACCGGTATACCGTCACTATCCCATTGAAGGTTATCCCTCTGATGTAGCCAAGATCGTGAGTGATGAGGGTTATGGTAAGAATGAATATATTGAAACAAGCCGTTCTCTGGTGGTAGTAACCGCCCCCGGTGCCAGCAGTGGTAAAATGGCAACCTGTCTGTCACAGCTGTATCAGGATCATAAGCGCGGTATTAAGTCCGGTTACGCTAAATTTGAAACCTTCCCCATTTGGAATCTGTCCATCAATCATCCGGTCAATGTGGCCTATGAAGCAGCTACGGCTGATCTAAACGATGTGAACATGATCGACCCCTTCCACTTGAAAGCATATAATCAGATCTGTGTAAACTATAACCGTGATGTGGAAACCTTCCCTGTATTGGCAGCGACCTTTAAAAAGATTTATGGAAGCTGTCCATATCAGTCTCCCACTGATATGGGTGTGAATATGGCCGGTAACTGTATTTTCGACGATGAAGCTGTATCCGAGGCTTCACGACAGGAAATCATTCGTCGCTATTTCCGATATCTGTGTGAGATGAAAAAAGATATGTGCAGTGAAACGGTGGTTCGTAAGTTGGAAATGCTGATGAGTCAGCTGGACATTGAGCCCACCGAACGTGAGGTAGTAGCTCCTGCACGTGAAATGGCCGCAGAGACCGGTGAACCTGCCGTAGCATTGCAGTTGCCCGATGGTCAGATCGTGCTGGGACATATCTCTGAGCGTATGGGTGCTTCGGCAGCGGTTATTATGAATGCGTTAAAGCGCTTGGCAGGCCTTCCGCGCAAGGTGCATTTGATTTCGCCGGAGGTTTTTGAACCCATTCAAAAACTGAAAGTAAATCAGTTCGGTAGCAAAAATCCTCGTTTGCATTCTGATGAGATTTTGATTGCTCTTTCCATTTGCGCAGTGCATGATGAAAATGCAAAGCTTGCTTTGGAACAGATCGATAAGTTAAAGGGCTGCGATGTACACTCTACCGTAATTTTGACTCAGGTAGACGAAAGTGTATTCCGTAAACTTGGAACCCATTTAACCAGTGAACCCGCCTATCAAACGCAAAAACTTTTTAGACAATAAAGGAGATCTTAAAAATGAACGTATTAATTTACAATGAATTCGTACATGAAAGAATGCCTGGCCGTCCTCAGGAAATGTATCCGAATGGAATTCACATGGCAATTACCGATGGCCTGAAAAAGATCGACAACACTCTGAATTTCGAATACACCTGCCTGGATGATCATAAAGAAGTGATCACCGCTGAAAAGCTGGCAGCTACCGATGTTATGATCTGGTGGGGTCATATGCGTCACGGTCAGGTGGAAGACAGCGTAGTACAGCTGGTATATGAAGCCGTTAACAAAGGTATGGGTCTGATCGTGCTGCATTCCGGTCATGAGTCCAAGATCTTCCAGCGTCTGTGCGGTACCCGTTGCTCCGTGCAGTGGCGTGAGAGCTGTGAAAACGGCCATATTTGGATCATCGATCCCACCCATCCGATTGTACAGGGCGTGTCCAATCCCATCGAGCTGGAAGCCGAAGAGACCTATGCAGAGCCCTTCGATGTACCCACTCCCGATGAAATGATCGGTATTACCTGGTGGAAGGGCGGCGAGATCTTCCGTGGTATGAGCATTTACAAACGCGGCCGTGGTAAAGTTTTCTATTTCCATCCCGGTCACGAAACCCTGCCCAGCTATTACAATGCCGATGTGATTCGTGTAATCGATAACGCCATTCATTATGTGAAGCCCGTTGCTCGTATCCAGGAGCTGACCTCTGCTTACATGCTGCCCACTGAGCCCGATATCCGTGAAGCTCTGTTTGAAGAAAAAGAGGGTAAAATGACGTATAAAGGTTTCGAAACACCCCATCAGTGGAAAGCTGTTCGTATGAACGAAGAGGATAAATAAGAATGGATCGCGAATTTTTGAAAGACCTGCTGCTGACTCCTTCTGTCAGCGGCTATGAAGAAGCCAACCAGAGAAAGGCTTTGGCCTTTGGTAAAGAATTTGCCCACAAGCAGCTCTGCGACAACACCGGTAATGCCATTTCAGTGGTAAATCCCGATGCTGCCTGCAAAGTACTGCTCTGCGGTCACATGGATGAAATCGGTTTTGTTGTATCCCATGTGCAGGATAACGGTATGTTGAAGCTGACCAAATCCGGCGGTGTTCGTCCTAAACTTTATATCGGTGAGCCTGTGCAGATCATTCATGAAGGCAAGAAAGTGGAGGGTGTAGTTGCAGTACTGCCCTCACTGCTGAAAAAAGAAGATGTAAAGGCCACCGATCTGGTTGTGGACATCGGAGCTAAGGATAAAGAACAGGCGCTGCAGTATGTGGCAGTGGGCGATCAGGTTTGCGCTGACACTCAGATCCACGAACTGTTGAACGATAACTTTTCTACCCGTGCCATCGACGACCGCGCCGGTGCTTTTGTTGTACTGGAAGCTGCTAAAAAAGCAGCCGCCCAGGGCGCAAAAGTCGGTATTTATGCTGCGACCACCGTTGGTGAAGAAACATCCGGCAGAGGTGCTTACTATGCCGCCAGCCGTACGAATCCCAGCTGCGCTGTGATCGTTGATGTAACATGGGTAAGTGACACTCCCGAAACCGATCCTGCTAATACCGGTGAAGTCAAGCTTGGTAAAGGTCCTGTGCTGTGCATGAGCTCCATTGTCAATAAAAAGATGAATGCGCTGATGAAACAGATCGCTGAAGACCTGAACATGGAGATCCAGTGGGAAGTATCGCCGGAACATACCAGTACCGACGGTGACGATGTCAACGTATGTGTAGATGGTGTGCCGGTGGTATTGGTATCGATTCCTCTGCGTTATATGCATAGCTCCGTGGAAATCGGAAACTGGAACGATATTCAAAATTGTATCGATTTGATCGCGGAATTCCTGATGCGCATCGATGAGAATTTTGATTACTGTCCGTTATTTTAATTTGTATTTGTAAAGGAACAAAAAAGAAATATGTCTAAAGAAAGAAGTAGTTTTACCGGTAAGATCGGTTTTGTCCTGGCCGCCGCAGGTTCTGCGGTGGGCCTGGGCAATATCTGGCGCTTTCCGTATTTGGCTGCCAAATACGGAGGCGGAATTTTTTTGCTCGTTTATTTGATCCTAGCTGTTACCTTTGGTTTTGCCCTGATGGTTGCCGAAATCGCCATTGGTCGTAAAACAGGTAAAAGTCCTTTTGAGGCCTTTAAATCTTTGAATCCCAAATGGAGCTTTTTAGGAAAACTAGCCACCATCGTTCCCATTATCATTTTCCCCTATTATTGTGTAATCGGCGGATGGGTCATAAAGTATGCGGTCATCTTTTTACGCGGACAGTTGGGAGAAGCGGCAGGAGCCGGATTCTTTGGCAACTATATAGCCCAGCCCATCGAGCCGGTAGTTTGGCTGGCGATCTTCATTATTATCACCGCTGTGGTGGTAATCTTGGGCGTGCAGAAAGGTATTGAAAATGCCAGCAAATTTATGATGCCGGTGTTGGCAGTGCTGGCTGTGGCGATTGCATTGTTCGTGGTATGTCGTCCGGAGGCAATCGAAGGATTAAAGTTCTATCTGCTGCCTGACTTCAGTAAGTTCTCCATGATGACTGTGCTGGGTGCCATGGGTCAGCTGTTCTATTCCATGTCGTTGGCTATGGGTATTATGATCACCTATGGATCTTATATGAAGAAAACAGAGTCCATTGAATCTTGTGTGAAACACATTGAGGTCTTTGACTTTGGTATTGCCTTTATAGCAGGCCTTATGGTAATTCCGGCGGTTTTCGCCTTTGGCGATGGTAATGTTAATGCCGGTCCAGGTTTAATGTTTGAAGTATTGCCTCGTATATTTAACAATATGAGCATGGGTGGTCTGGTAGGCGGCGCATTCTTTATTCTGGTGCTGATGGCGGCGCTGACTTCTTCGATTTCTTTGATGGAGACCATCGTATCGGTCCTGCAGGATCGCTTGCGCTGGAATCGAATGGTTGCCAGTATTGTAACGACTCTGTTTGCCATTGCAGTGGGCATTCCTTCCTCTTTGGGATTTGGAATTTGGTCTAATGTGACCCCCATGAATATGAGTATTTTGGATTTCTTTGATTTTGTTAGTAACAGCGTGCTCATGCCGATTGTTGCACTTTTGACCTGTATTTTTATCGGTCATGTAACCGGAACGAAGCTGGTATCTGATGAGGTGGAGAGCAGTGGTGTTTTCAAGCGTAAGAAGATGTTTGTGGTGCTGATTCGCTACATCGCTCCTGTTATTATCATTTTGATTCTGTTATCCTCCGTAGCTAACGGACTGGGCTTGATTACAATTTAATAGAAACTAAAAAATACGATGCGAGCAGTCAAGCTGCTATGCATCGTATTTTTTGTTTCGTTTTGGTTATCATAAGACAGTGTGCAAGTGAGAAAACACGGCTTGCTTTCAGCGTTTACGGCGGATCTTGGGCAGGCTGGCATAGGCTTCGACTTCATCAATATCTTTTTGAGGGGTGAAGCTGCGCCATTTGAGTACAAGCAGCAAACCAAGAGCAAACATGCAAATTCCACGTGCCAAAGTGGTAAACTGAACAGAGTAGAATTCCATGTTCAAGAACCATATGGGAGTGTCACCTGTGATGGAACTAATTTCGGTACCAACATAAAGACCAAGGAAAGCGAATAAGTTAACGCCAACGCTGTAGAACGCAATATGGGCTGTGGAGTTTTCGCTGGGGAGATTCATGTACAAAATATTGGAGAAGGAAAGGTTCAAACCTACCGACAGCAGATTTTGTACAATACAAAGGGGAACATACATGTACAGATTCGTGGGATTCATCAGGAAGAACAGAATCTCGGTGGGTATCCAAATCAAACAGGTAAGACCGAAGGTTTTGACCCAGGAATATTTTCGAAGTACACCGCGCCAGAAGGGCTGGGTGAAGATCAAAATAAAAGTGTACATAACCGACATTGAATTGATCAATGTGTAGGAAAAATCAAAGTGATTCAGCAGATGGTAGGCCCAAAGTCCATTGTTTAAGTAAGCAATAAAGTGCCACGCAAAGATCAGCAGCAGACAGTAGAGGAACTTCTTGTACTGGAAGGGCAGCGTGAAGATCTGGACGAATTTAAGCTTTGCACCGGCAGGATAAGGATACTCAATAGCGCAAGCTTGCATGGCAACATCAATAATAACCAGAACAAAGGCCAGATAACGCATTACCAGAATGATCGTATCCTGAGCAGGGGATCCCTTCAAGGCATCGGTGATCACAGCGCTTAAGAGCATGACGGCACTGGACATGATGGAGGAGAAGATCTGGTTATAGGTAATATACCGTGTTCGCCGTTCATTATCGTTGGGATAAAACGTGTAGAACCAGGGGGTAAAACCGGGGCTAAACAGAGCATACACTGCATAAGCGAGGAACAGGATGATACCGAACCACCAAAGACGAGCAGTGGGATCTGTTACAAACTGCGGCATCAATGTTGTCGCCAAAATATACATCGCATAGAAATATATCTTACTGGCTATCAGTATCTTTTTCCACTTTTTGAGTTTTTCCAAAATAATAGAGGAGAAAAGACTGGTACAGCTGGCGATCAGCGGTATGTAGGAAATAATACCGGCACCTTCAATGGAAATATCATACATAGAAAGGAAACCGGTGTAAAAGATACCGGTGATGAATACGTTATAGAACGATGTCATCAAACTGCTGCCTAAGCTGATCAAACGTCCCTTGGCATCGTTATCTTTTAAATTGTAAATGTCGCTCATGATTGCTTTTTGATTCTTAAAAAACAGGGTAATTGGCTTCATATGAGCATCCTCCCGAACAAATAGAATTACATAGTATGGGATTGTAAATTATCTGCATTGTATCATGTTTAGCAGGAAAGTCAAGCGAGATTGAAAAAGTATTTTTTGGTTTTTGCAAGTTTTTTGCTTGACAACATCAAAATGAAGATGTAAAAGCCCTGAAACACGGTATTTATCGGTGTTTCAGGGCTTTTTTTGAATTATAGAAATGTTATTTTTTCTTGGGAGTTCTGTTGCGAACCTGCTTCTTTTTCAAAACCACGGCACTGCGGCTGGGCAGATAAATATAGAAACCAACACGGCCATCAGCTTGTTGATAAGCAGTGTAGATTTGCTTGCTGGAGATGCGTCCGTGACCGCCGAATTCAGGATCGTCGGTAGAAAGAACAACTCGATAATCTCCGGGAACATGCGTGGGAACAAAGTATTTTTCGTAAGAACGGGAAGGGTCGAAGTTCATAGCGAAGATGATGCCATTGCGTTCAAAACTCATTACTTTATCTCCGTCATTGATGGTCAAATAGTGAGGATCTTTATTAAACAAGCGCTGTTTTCTGGCTAAGGTGATCATAGCTTTATCAAACTTGTTCAAGTATTCGTACTTCAGGAAAGGACTGTCGGCCAAGCTCCAAAGTCTGCGGCAATGCTGATAACTCCAGCCATTGCCTTCACGGGGGAAGTCGATCCATTCAGGATGACCGAATTCGTTGCCCATAAAGGTCAAGTAGCCCTCACCGCCAATGGCCATGGTCAAAAGACGAATCATTTTATGAAGTGCGATACCACGATCGATAATCAGGTTTTCGCGTCCTTTTTCCATGTCTGTGTACATTTCCTTGTCGCACAGGCGGAACATAACGGTCTTATCACCTACCAAAGCCTGATCATGGGATTCTACATAGCCAATGACCTTCTCCTTGGGACGGCGGCTGGTGAGTTCGATCCAAAGATGCCACATGCTCCAATGGTCATCAGAAACTTCTTTCAGCAGTTTGATCCACATATCCGGTTCACCCATGGCCAGACGATAGTCAAAGCCAACACCACCGGCACTGACGGGCAAACAAAGACCGGGCAGAGCGGAAGTATCTTCTGCGATCATAATGGCGTTGGGGTTTACTTCGCGAACCAAATCATTAGCCAGCTGAAGGTAGGTAACAGCTTCGGTATCGGTATTTAAAGAGAAGTAACTGGGATATCCGGTAAAGGAAACACCTAAACCATGATTATGATATAGCATTGAGGTTACACCATCAAAACGGAAACCATCAAAATGGTATTCGGTCTGCCAGTATTTCAGATTAGACAGCAGGAAGTGCAGTACCTCATTCTTATGATAGTTGAACAACTTTGTTTTCCAGGCATCGTGAAAACCGCGGGCACCTTCGTGGAAGAACTGGTGCTGACTACCATCAAATTCGTTGATGCCTTCACGGGTGTTGATGGCAGCATGGGAATGTACCACATCCAGCAAAACAGCGATGCCCATTTCATGGGCAGCATTGATCAGAGCTTTTAGCTGGTCCGGTGTACCGTAGCGAGAGGAGGCGGCAAAGAAATTGCTGACCTGATAGCCGAAGGAAGCATAGTACGGATGTTCCATAATGGCCATGATCTGTAGGGTGTTATATCCCAACTCTTTGATACGGGGCAAGGTGTTAATGCGAAACTCATCGTAAGTTCCGATACGAGGTTCTTCTTGCGCCATACCTATGTGACATTCGTAAATATATAAAGTCTTTTCGGGTTTAAATTCTGCATCAGTCCAGTTAAAGGGAGTATCGGGAACATGGATCTCGGCATTCCATTCAATAGTACCGGGCTCTTGTACAACATAGTTGGCATACAGAGGAATACGATCTAATTCTTTTCCGTTATTGACGATGATAGTCATAACTTTTTGACCATTTTTTAAGCTGTCACGGCCGGAAAGAAAAAGCTCCCAAACACCATTTTCTTTCTTTTTAAGAGGATGGGATCTGCGATTCCAATTGTTGAAATCGCCGGTCAAATAAACAGCTTCTGCAGCTGGTGCCCATTCACGATAGTACCAGCCGTCTTCAGCTTTGTGAAATCCGTAAAACATATGGCCATTGGCAAAATCGACCAGTTTTTGACCGGGAACCAGTAATTCATTTTTTTTGTTTTTATAGTTCTCCATACGCTGATTCAAATCGGCTTCGAATTGCAGCAACAGAGGATCAATATCGAAAATTTTGTAATTCATCAAACTCGTCCTTTCTTGAAAAAAGTATCGGTGATAGGATCAGCAAAATATCCTGAATCTATTGTAAAACTTTTAAAGAAATTCGTCAACTATTTTTAAAATAAAGCTTGACCACAAATGGTTTAGCTAGTATACTAACTGCTTGTGAACATAAATATGGAGGAAATTTACATGGGTTTAGTTGAACTCTTTATTATTGCGGTTGGCCTTTCTATGGATGCATTCGCAGTGGCCATTTGTAAAGGTTTGTCGGTGAAGCAGGTAAAAGTAAAACATGCTTTGATCGTAGGTTTATATTTTGGTGGTTTTCAGGGCGGTATGCCGCTGCTGGGTTACCTGTTGGGTGTGCGTTTTCAATCGGCTATTACCAGCATTGATCACTGGATCGCCTTTGTACTGTTGGGTCTCATCGGTTTCAACATGATCCGTGAAGCGCTGAGTCATGAAGAGGAAGAGGTGAGTGCGGCCTTCGATGTAAAAACTATGATTCCTCTGGCTGTAGCCACCAGTATCGATGCCTTGGCAGTGGGTGTTACGTTTGCATTTCTTCAGGTAGATATTGTGCCTGCTGTGAGCTTTATTGGTGTGATCACCTTTGTACTGTCCATGATCGGTGTGAAAATCGGAAATATCTTTGGTGTGAAATACAAAAGCAAAGCGGAGCTGGCCGGCGGTATTACGTTGATCCTAATGGGTACCAAGATCCTTCTGGAACATTTGGGCGTCATTGCATTTTGATTGTAAATTAAATGACTGATAAATAAAAGAATATAACATAAAAAGCTGATCACACAACTGACTGATAAACAGTAGTTGATGGATCAGCTTTTTTAATGCACATTATTTGGAAGTAGCTTTGGCTTTGTAAAAGCGGTAAGCCGAGAGGATAATATTACGGGCTTGCAGTGCTTCTTCCTTGGTGGCAGGCGCCACACCCTCCAGAGGATAATCGATACCCAGTTCCTTGTATTTTCGAATTCCCAGAACGTGATAGGGCAGAACGTCAAGAGACTTCACATTTTTCAAACCTGCCATAAAACGTCCCAGTTCCTTAAGATGCGCGGGATCGGAGGTGATACCCGGTACCAATACATGGCGGATCATAATAGGAACATTTTTGAGGTCCAAATATTTGGCAAAAGCCAGAATACCGGTGTTATCTTGCCCGGTGAGCTTGTGATGGGCTTGTGGATCGGTGTGTTTGATATCCAGCATAACCAGATCAGTAAGGCTCATCAATTCATCCAGCTTGCGATTATATTCAGAAGCTTCCGGATGATAGGTAATACCGGAGGTATCGATACAAGTATGAACCTGCTCTTTTTTAGCCAGACGGAAAAGTTCCAACAGAAAGTCAATTTGAAGTAAGGGTTCTCCGCCGGTGACGGTAATGCCGCCATTTTGATAGAATTCATGGTTTTTCATGAATTGCGACATAACAGTTTCTGCCGACATGGGGGTACCGCGACCTATGGCCCAGGTGTCGGGGTTGTGACAGTATTGGCAGCGCATAGGACAGCCCTGTAAAAATACAACGAAACGAACACCGGGACCATCAACGGTTCCAAAGCTTTCCAGGGAATGGATATATCCGTCCATGTTTACAGCTGATCGTGGAAGGTACGGGAGATAACTTCGTCCTGCTGTTCCTTGGTCAGCTTAATAAAGTTAACGGCATAGCCGCTGACACGAACGGTCAGCTGAGGATATCTTTCAGGATGAGCCTGAGCGTCCAGCAAAGTTTCCTTGGTAAATACGTTAACATTCAAATGGTGGCCATTTTTCTGGGTATAACCATCTAAAAGAGCTACCAGATTATCGATCTGACTATCAGTTACGTTCATGAGAGATCCTCCTTATTTATTATTCTTCAATATCGGTTTCATCAAACAGAGTGGGAATTTCAGCGCAGTTTACACAGTCATCCAGTTCCACTGCCAAATCACCCATAAAGATCTGATCATCTTTACCCAGTGCACCGGGAATGATGGAGAAGGTGTTGGAAATACCATCCTGAGCATCTTTAAAGGGCAGTTTAGCAACAGAAGCCAGAGAAGCAACCGCACCATGGGTATCACGATGATGCATGGGATTGGCGCCGGGAGCAAAGGCTTCGCCTTTCTTACGACCATCGGGGGTAGCGCCGGTAGCTTTACCATATACAACGTTGGAAGTAATGGTCAGAATAGAAGTGGTAGGAATACTTTCGCGATAGGTATGATTACGGCGTACATACTCCATAAACTGGTGAACGATGTAGCGGGCAATATCATCTACACGATCATCATCATTACCATATTTCGGGAAATCACCTTCTACTTCATAGTCTACAGCCAGACCGTTTTCGTCACGCAGCACTTTAACCTTGGCATATTTAATGGCAGACAGGGAGTCAGCAACTACTGACAAACCGGCAATACCGGTGGCAAACCAACGGGTTACATCTTTGTCGTGCAGTGCCATCTGGATCTTTTCATAGCAGTATTTATCGTGCATATAATGGATGACGTTCAAGGTGTTTACATATACTTTGGCCAGCCATTCCATCATAGCTTCAAACTTCTCAACAACTTCTTCATATTCCAAATATTCAGAAGTGATGGGCTGGAATTTAGGACCTACTTGTTTCTTGGAAACTTCATCCACACCACCATTGATAGCGTACAGCAAGCACTTCGCCAGGTTAGCACGGGCACCAAAGAACTGCATTTCTTTACCCAAACGCATGGAAGATACGCAGCAGGCAATAGCATAGTCATCACCATGGGTCCAGCGCATCATATCGTCGTTCTCATACTGAATAGAGGAAGATTCGATGGAAACTCTTGCACAATAGCGTTTGAAGTTCATGGGCAGACGAGTGGACCAAAGAACGGTAAGATTGGGCTCGGGAGAGGGACCCAGATTCTTCAATGTATGCAAGTAACGGTAAGACATTTTGGTAACCAAAGTACGGCCGTCAATACCCATACCGCCAATGGACTCGGTAACCCACTGAGGATCGCCGGAGAACAGGGCATTATATTCAGGAGTACGGGCAAACTTGATCATACGGAGCTTCATAATGAAATGGTCGACCATCTCCTGAATCTCGGACTCGGTATATTTACCTTTCTTCAGATCGCGTTCTGCATAAATATCCAGGAAAGTAGAAGTACGACCTAAGGACATTGCAGCACCATTCTGTTCTTTAACAGCAGCCAGATAACCGAAATACAGCCATTGGATGGCTTCTTTGGTATCGGTGGCAGGTTTGGAAATATCGAAACCGTAGCTGGCAGCCATAGTCTTCAGATCCTGCAGTGCACGAATCTGTTCAGCCAATTCTTCACGCAGACGAATAACTTCGGAGTACATGGCAGAACGGGTGGTGGCTTTCTGTTCTTCTTTGTCGGTGATCAAGCGGTCGATACCATACAAAGCAACACGGCGATAGTCGCCGATGATACGACCACGACCATAGGCATCCGGAAGACCGGTGATAATATGACTGGAACGGCAGGCACGCATTTCGGGTGTGTAAGCATCGAAAACGGCTGCATTATGGGTTTTTCTATGATCAGTAAAGAACTCTACCAATTTAGGATCTACGGTATAACCGTGATCAGCACAAGCCTTAACAGCAGTACGAATACCACCATAGGGCATAAAAGCACGTTTCAAAGGTTTATCAGTCTGGAAACCTACGATGGTTTCTTTGGATCGATCCAGATAGCAGGGAGCATGGGAAGTGATGGAAGAAATCACATCAGTGTCCATGTCCAAAACACCGCCGGCCTCACGTTCCTGGCGGAACAATTCACCCACCTGCTCCCACAGAGCGGTGGTATTAGCGGTAGGTTTTTCCAGAAAGCTTTCATCACCGGTATAGGGAGTATAGTTGTGGCGAATGAAGCTTCTTACATTGATTTCGCGGGACCAGGTGCCGGATTCAAATCCTTCCCAGCCCTCAAATGAATAAGATGAATAATTCATAACAAGTTCTCCTTTTCAACAACCTACCGAAACGGTACTTCATATCGGCAGGTAATAGTATGGTCAAAAACATCTGCAATTATGTAATCAAACAGGTAACGTCAGATGTTTGTATGATCAGGAACACTAGTGGCTATTAAAATCAACTACCACTAGATATTGTATTATACCTTGATTTTACTGGCTTGTCAATGAATACAAAGTATTTGCTTTTAGGAACTTTAATTAGAAAATAAATTTATGAAAGCGAGGGCAGATCCTGTAAGGAAAGGTCGTACAAGTCAGTACGACGATGTTTCAATAAAGGAAGTTGTTCGCGGATTTGACATGTTTTTTCAAGATCCAATTCGCTGATTTGAATACATTCTGCTTCAGTAAGCTGTGATACTACAGTCCCCCAGGGATCAACAATAATGCTGTGTCCCCAGGAATGGTATGAGGCGCTTAGATCTCGGGCTGGGGCAGTTCCAACTGTAAATACTTGATTATACAGAGCTTGAGAGCGGAAGGTCAGTTCCCAGTGAGCCGGACCGGTGGTCATGTTAAAGGCGGCTGGAACTAAGATGAGCTGAGCTCCTTGCAGGGCCATCAGGCGGCAGAGCTCCGGAAATCGAAAGTCATAGCAAATGCACAGTCCCATTCGTCCAAATTCCGTATCGAAAACAGTGACTTCATTTCCGGGAGTTAAGGTTAATGACTCTTGAAAAACTTGTCCACCCTTTACATTAATGTCGAATAAATGCATTTTACGGTGTTTGGCAATTTGCTGGCCCTGTCGATCAAAAACATAGGCGGTGTTGTAAATACGGCCGTTTTCGTCAGCCTCCGGCATGGAACCGGCGGAAAGGTAGATGCCCAGTCGGCGAGCCAGATCAGAGGCAAACTGCCAGGTGGCACCGCCTTCTTTTTCCGCATACAGCGGAAAGTTTGTGGTTTCGTAAGGGCAGCAAAACATTTCCGGTAGAGCAATCAAATCGGCACCGGCCTCGGTGGCTTTTTCGCAGGCGGCGGTGACATAGGAATAGGTGTCATCTTTAGATGAAAAGACAGGCAGCTGTAATTGAGCGATACGGATCGGCATAGAAATCTCCATTCAGTATAGTAAAAATAGGGAAAGAACAAGGTGCCGGAGAAGATCTCTGACACCTTGTTTTGATGGTTTATTCGTTTGTAAGCTGAGAAGTGTACAACTGATGGTACAGTCCTTTCTTTTCCATCAGAACGTTGTGGCTGCCGGATTCGGCAATTACACCATCGCTGATGTACATGATGCGGTCACAGTCTTTAATTGTGGAAAGACGGTGAGCTACAACGAAGGAAGTACGGTTCTTCAAAAGCTGTTTAATACCTTCCTGAACCAAAAGCTCGGTGTTGGTATCGATAGAAGAAGTAGCTTCGTCCAGAATCAGGATCTTGGGATCGCTGATCAGGGTACGGGCGAAGGAGAGAAGCTGACGCTGACCTGCGGAAAGCATGTCACCGCGTTCGTTGATCTCGGTGTAGTAGCCCTGAGGCATTTTGGAGATGAAATCGTGGGCGAATACCTTTTTGGCAGCTTCAATACATTCCTCGTCGGTGGCATCCAGACGACCATAACGGATGTTATCCATAATAGTACCGGAGAAGATGAAGGTATCCTGCAGCATGATACCCATCTGGCTGCGGATGGAATGCAGGGTAGCATCGGCGATGTCGTAGCCATCGATCTTAACAGCACCGCTCTTGATGTTGTAGAAGCGGGATACCAGATTGATGATGGTGGACTTACCGGCACCGGTGGGACCTACCAGAGCGATGCTCTCGCCGGGTTCCACGTGGAAGCTGACATTTTTCAGAATGGGACGATCTTTTTCGTATTCGAAGATAACGTTTTCAAAGTCAACCTCACCCTTCATGGTGGGCAGATCTTTGGCATCTTCTTTATCGGTTACGGTAACAGGCTCGTCCATCAGCTGGAAGATACGCTCCAGATAAGAAACCGTGTTCACCAGCTGGTTGTAGTAGTTGGAAAGCTGCTGAATGGGATCCCAGAAACGGTTGGCGTAGCTGGTCATAGCAACCAACATACCTACGGCAATGGTATCACGCAGATAAACAACACCTACGATATAGATCAGGTAGTAAACTGCTTTGGAAATGATCATGGACAGCGGCCAAATACTATGGTTGATGGTTACTGCGTGTAGATATGCTTTTTTAGAAGCAGTAGCCAATTCTTCGTTGATACCGGCATTCATTTCTTCACGGGCAAAGCTTTGGGTTACACGCTCACCGTTGATGCTTTCAGCCAGATAAGAGGTGAAGTTACTCTGCTTATTGGCCTGCTGCTGCCAGGCGCGGCGCTGTTTACGCTTGATACTGAAGATATAGATGATGAACACAGGCAAACCGGCGAATACAACCAGAGCCAACTTGGGGTTCAGGGAGATCATGAAGATTGCAATGAAGAACAAACTCAGGATCTGAAGCAGAATATTAACGATACCGTTGGTCAAGAAGTCAGATACGGAGTTAACATAGTTGATAACACGTACCAGGATCTTACCATGAGGACGGCTATCGAAATAGTCGAAAGGAAGGTCTTGCAGATGCACATACAGGTCACGGCGCAGATCGCGAACGATGGCCTGACCGGCAATGGCAGAGCATCGGGAGCGGAAACGATTACAGGTGGCCTGAATGATCACAATGACGATCAGAGAGATACCGGCAACGATCAAACCGCGGATATCATCGTTGGGAATCATTTCGTCGATGGCATCAGCTGTAAACAGAGGCATCAACAAACCGCAGACGATGGAAATCGCGCTAAAGATAAAGGCGCCGATAAGCAGCTTTTTATAGCGCTTAATATAAACAAGGCTTCGAAGCAGATGTTTCGCATTAAATTGAGTTTCCAGCGTTTCATCTACGTTATACTTATTACGTGCCATTATGCCTCACCTCCTAACACTTCGGCTGCAGTGGCAATACCCTGCTGGATTCGGTAAATGTTGTAATAATAACCCTGCTTGGCGAGCAGCTCCTGATGAGTACCCTGCTCGGTGATCTTACCATCTTCAATGATGAAAATGATATCAGCATTTTTTACGGAAGAAATACGCTGAGCAACGATCAAAGTAGTTGCCTTTTTCGGACGAGAAGCCAGACGCTGCTGGATATACTGCTCGGTCTCAAGGTCAACAGCGGAGGTGGTATCATCCAGGATCAGGATCGGAGAGTTCATGGCAAGGGCACGGGCCAGAGCCAGACGCTGTTTCTGACCACCGGAAAGACCCATACCACGTTCACCAACGATGGTGTCGTAGCCTTCGGGAAGTCGGCGTACAAATTTGTCGGCATCGGCATCTTCCGCTGCACGGTAGATCACATCATTGGGGGCATCCGGAACGCCGTAGGCGATATTGGACTCAACGGTATCGGAGAACAGGAATACGTCCTGAAGGGCAATACCAATGTTGCGGCGCAGATCCTGCAAGTTATAGTGCTGAACTTCAACACCGTCCACTTTGACCGTGCCTGCGGCAGGATCAACAAAACGAGTGATCAGATTCAGGATAGAAGACTTACCGGAACCGGTGGGACCCATAATACCAACGGTAGCACCGGCAGGGATATGCATGTTGATATCCTTCAAAACGGTGTTGCCGTCAAAAGTCAGAGAAACATGATCCAAATCGATGTCACCTTTGATTTCTCCGGTATGACCGGGAACTTCGGGGCTTACGATCTCGGGAGTGGATTCGTACAATTCGCGTACACGCTCACAGCTTACCAGGAAGCGCTGGGTATCATTAATAAGGAAACCAAGCTGCTGCATAGGGCTGTTCAGCATCCAGGAAAGACCGGTGAAAATGGTCAGATCACCAACGGTGATATCACCAAGAACTACCAGAATTGCACCGATGATGATGGAGCAGGCATTCATTACGTTACCTACAGTTTCCATGATGGGAGAGTAGGTGATCCAGGCTTTGTTGGCCTTCAGGTTCAGATCGTAATACTTTTCGTTTTCGGTATCGAATTTTTCGATTTCATATTTTTCGCGGCAGAAAGCACGAACTACGCGGTTACCGCTAATGTTTTCGTTAACAACGGTATTCAGCTTGGAAAGCTGCAGTCTGGCCTGAACGAACAGGGGACGTACGCTTTTACCCAGTTTGCTGGCTACGATGAAGGAAATGGGAGCCAGACAAAGCTGAATCAAAGTGAATTTCCAGCTGATGGAGAAGAATACAACCAACACGATGGTCAGCATGACAACGCTATCGAAAATAGCAAAGGATACCCAGCCAATGAAATGGTTGATGGCATCTACGTCACCGGTACATTTGTTGATCAAGTCACCGGAACGGTTTGTCATGAAGAAATGACGGCTTTGCGCACCCAGTTTTTTGAACAGGGCTTTGCGAAAGGCGAAGGTTACATTCTGAGAAGCATGTTCTCGCATCAGGTTGGCGGCAAATCTCATGATGAGTCGCAGTACAATGATGCCATAGGCTAAAAGAGCCAAAGGTAATAGCTGATCCATAACCTCGGCGGTTGTAATGTTCGGATTTTCGAACATAGGATACAGGACATCGTCTACAATTTGGCTAACGATGCGGGCGTCCAATGTAATCAACAGGTTAAACGCCATTGTCAGGATCCAGGCCGTGAAGAGTATGTACTTCGATTTTCCTAAAAAGGAAAAGGCCCATTTGATTTGATGCATTTTGTTTCCTCCTTTTTCACGCAGGCAGCCGGAAATACAGTGTGAGATATGTATAGTGGACTGCCAGGTGTCCCAGCGCCGAAGGGCGCGTAACTTACCTGCCGGATGGCATGATTATGTTTCGTTAGATTTGCCATTCGCAGGGTATCAAGGTTGCTATATTATACCACAATATGCCAAGAGTTGCGTGTTTTTTTTTATTTATTTGGTATTATCCATGCAAAAATGGACAATTTTCACCATTCCGAGAAAAATGAGAAATTTTATAAATAATCTGGTCAAAATGACGATTATCCGTTATAATATAGGCGTGAAAATTTTGCCGCTATGCGGCACATATATAATGGAGGAAATAAACGATGAGATCGATCAATATCGCCATTGTAGGTCAGGGCGGTCGTGGTTACGGCTTGCTGAAAGATGTAATTTTAACTTTCGACGAAGTAAATGTTTTGGGCGTTTGTGACCTGTATGAAGATCGCGCGCAGCGCGGCTTTGATGCTGTCAAAGAGAAAAAGGGCAACGAGCCTTTGATGACCCAGAATTATAAAGATCTGCTGGCAATTCCCGGTTTGGATGCATTGGTTGTAACCACTTCCTGGGAAACTCATATTCCGATTGCTATTGATGCTATGAAAGCCGGTATTCGTCCCGGTGTTGAAGTAGGCGCTGCCTATTCCATCGATCAGCTGTGGCAGCTGGTGCGCACCTCTGAGGAAACCGGTGTACCCTGCATGCTGCTGGAGAACTGCTGCTATGGTCGTGAAGAACTGATGGTTATGAACATGGTAAAACAGGGTCTGTTTGGTTCCATTGTTCACTGTCAGGGTGGATACCGTCATGATCTGCGTGAGGAAATCGGCAACGGTCGTGAAAAGCGTCATTATCGTAATGCAAATTATTTGCATAGAAACAGCGAAAACTATCCCACCCATGAGTTGGGTCCGATCGCTCAAATTTTGGGTATCAATCATGGTAACCGCATGGTGAAGTTGACCAGTACCGCTTCCTGCGCTCGTGGTATGAACGAGTATCTGAAGCGTGAAAAGGGTGCCGATTATGATCAGGCCAATGCAGCTTGGGCTCAGGGTGATGTGGTTACCACCGTTATTACCTGTGCTCATGGTGAGACCATCGTTCTGACGTTGGATACCACTCTGCCTCGTTATTACTCCCGTGGCTTCCACATTCAGGGTACCAAGGGTATGTATGAGGAAGAAAACCAATCCATCTTCATCGATGAGAAGGATAACCATGCTGACTTTAAGTGGAGTGATCACTGGGGCAATGTGAAAGAATACCGCGATGAATATGAGCATCCGATTTGGAAGCAGTTTCTGGAAGATGGCGTACGCGGCGGTCACGGCGGTATGGACTATCTGGTATTCCGTGCATTCTTTGAGAGCGTAGCCGATGGTACCAATCCTCCCATCGATGTATATGATATGGCTGCATGGATGAGTATCGGTATTTTGTCTGAGGATTCCATCGCTTTGGGCGGTGCTCCCGTAGCAATTCCGGACTTTACCAATGGTCAGTGGATAGAAGTTCGCTAAAGCGAACTTCAGTAAATTGCCTGTGGCAATTTGTTTGTAGTATTATTTAAGCAAAGTTCAAATTGCGGTGTATTGCGGGAACGAGTGATACACCGCAATTTAGATTAGAGGTTTTCGATATGAAGAAATTACTGTGTTTGGTTCTGGCTATTTGCCTTGCATGCGTAATAGCAGCCTGCGGCGCTAATGTAGAAAATGAATCTACTGGTGCAGAAAGTCAGCAGGAAGTGGCAGGACAGGAAAATAGTTCTGAAGTGACAGAAGAAAATGATTTAGAAGAGATTGTAGATTCCGAGGCAGAAACTGTAGATGCGAATGAGAGTATCGGTGAAGAAAGTACAGTAGAAGAAACACCTGTAGTGCCTGCCAGAGATCTGCCAGATAATAAGTTGGTCGTACAGGGATTAGGACCTGGGGTTTTTGGTAATACAGAACTGGAAATGAGCGTCTTGAGAACCGTTACATTTTTAGATACACTGGCCAATGTTCCTGCTGAAGCCTGGGATGCCTCAGCCGATGGCAATGGTTCTGTAATGGCGTGGTTGGAGAACGGATGTGATTTGTATATCGCCGGTGAAGGCGGTGTGACTGCTAATGAGGAGTGTTCCTTTATGTTTTGGGATTGCTATGATCTGCAGCAGATTAATTTTAACGATTGCTTCTATACCGATAACGTTACTACTATGATGGCTATGTTCAGTGGATGTTGGTCTTTGGAGGCATTGGATGTGAGCTCTTTCAAAACTTCAAACTGTACCGAGATGGGTGGTATGTTTGATGGATTAGAACTGGTGCCTGAATTGGATGTCAGTGGTTTTGATACCAGTAAGGTAACTTATATGGCGAACATGTTTTATGACTGCAGAAGTCTAACTAAATTGGATCTGACAAATTTTGATACTTCAAATGTGACCGATATGACTCACATGTTTTGCAATTGCGCCGGTTTGACAGAGCTTGATCTTAGTAGTTTCGATACAAGTAAGGTGGAATCTTTCTTCCAGACATTCCATGGCTGTGAAAATCTGACGACTTTGGATCTTGGACATTTTAATACGGCATCTTGTAATGATATGTGCGGTATGTTCCAAAAATGTTATAATCTGGAAAGCGTGGACATTTCTGGTTTCGAAACGGGTCTTGTGACGAGATTCAATGTAATGTTTTCCGAGTGTCAAAAACTGACTTCTGTGGATGTTAGCCATTTTGATTTCTCGAGTGCAGTGGAAGCAGATCAAATGTTCAAAGATTCAGGTGTAATAGATGTTGGCTGTACTATTACTGTACCAGAAGGTTGTGATGATACAGAAATGTTTGCCAATTCGCCCATGGAATAACAAAAAATTTTTTTTAAAACTATTATATACAAAGGAGGATCACTAGGATTCGTTTTGGTACCGGTGGTTGAAGAGCCATCATTGGTGATGATTTTGTGAAAGAGAATATTTACAGTGGATGCTGTATTGGGTGGTGAGTCCTCCGGTGGTTTAACGGTTCGTGGCCACATTCACGGTAAAGATTCGATTTATGCAGCTACATTGTTTGTAGAAATGATCGCAGCTACTGGAAATCAACGATTTAATCATGGTACAGAAGAAGCTGCCCGATTTTGATCGTCCGGTTGCTAAGGTGAGTTATGAAGATGGCTGTAAAGTATATTTTGCAGATAATTCCTTTGTTATTTGCCGTTTCTCCGGAACGGAGCCTCTGCTGCGAATTTTCGCAGAGAGTGAACGTCAAGATAAGGCACAGGATTACGTAGACAGATTTAAAAAATTCATTGGTGTATAAGTGAGACGCCAAAAGAAATAATAAAGGCTTCGGGCCTTTTACGGAACATACTACCGTAGTTCTGTAAAAGGAGCCCGAAGCCTTATTTATATATGATCTTTCTGATCGTTTCCGGTGATAGATGGAATTGGTCGGCTAAAGCTGCAATGGAGGAGCCGTGATTGTACAAACGGCGAATCTCGGCGTTGCGTTTTTCGTAGTGTTCCCGGGTGCCGCTGCTGCCCCAACTTTGACGTTTATCCGGGGAGGGAACATATAGAATATCACCGGCAGCATATTGTTGCAGTTGTTTAAGCAGATCATCCGGCAGCACATCTGCCGCATTTTTATACCGTCTCATGATCAGCTATAAAATCAGCTACGCAGGTGTAGAAGGGAACGGTTACGCCGCCGTCCTTCATAAGCTGCAGCAGATACTGCTCCTTTTCGTTACAAATAGCAGCAAATCCGTTCAGATCATCAGCGGCGAAGTGATCGAGTATCGTCAAATCTGAAATACCGAATTCATCCTGCACCCAGTTTAATTCAAGCTGCAGATAGCCGCCCCACTCGTAGGTACGCTGTGCATCGTCCTGCTGGGCGTAATATCGAATCCGGCGCCAGGTATACGACAGTTCCTTGTACCATTCCGCCAGATCATTCAAGCTGTAGGTGCTTTCCGCGGCAGCGGCAGGTTCCGGGTCCATAAAACTGCGCATTAAATGAATCAAATGATAGCAGTTTTCTTTTAGTGCAGTAGGGGTAGAAAGTCGGATCTGCTGAGCCATCAGTTCCCATAAACCGTCGGGCTTGTTGGGCATGGCAGCCAATTCGTCCAGTTTGTCCTGTTGGGAGTTATGCAGGTAGGTGTGATTTAAACAGGCCACCGAGATGGCGAGTTCGTTAGCGATATGAGCAGCGGACAGCCGCAAAGAGGCCATGTCATCCTTGAAGATCATGGTGCGATAGAGATCCATGGCCTGATCCAGGTGTTCCGAAGCTTTCTGATACATGAACGCTGTGTCTTGCAGATTGGTGCGCAGAGCTGTCTGCAGATTCTCAAAGCGTTTGGCATCCTCAGGAGTACGGCTGTATAAAATGCGGGCATCAGCTAAAACACAGGTGTTATAATCTTCCAAACGGGTCATGCCTTCCAGACGTTTCCAGGAACGAGGATACAGATCAAGGCCGATGTCGTGGATGATAAAGGTGCGGGCCAAGTCGTTGACACGGACTTCTGCTTCCGGAGTATCTACGGGTACGAAGTAATCGAAAGCCTTTTTAAAGCCATCGTGGGGTAATACTAAATGATCGTGTACCAGTACAAGAGCCACATCATCTTTATACTGGGTCGTGATTGTATCCAAAAGCCAGTTGGTCAACTTATCTCTTTCTTGGGTTAAATCGTATGTCATAGGAAATCCTCCTTATAAAATCCAGAACAATAAGCTTATTGTAAGACTACTATAACAAATGAAGATGAAGGAAGCAAGGGGGAGAATTTGTTAAACAAATTGCAATTGGGAAAGGGAACTTGGTAGAGGGGGTTTCTTGACAAATGTCTGTTGGAGGCATATAATTATAATATTAAAAACGACACAGGGGGCGTACTAACAAAATGTGTTAGCGCGCCCCTTGATTAGGAGATGAAGCTTTGGAAAACCTGTACAAACATGTAGGGGAAGTGAATACCCTGCTGGAACGCTATGGTGTGCGTTTTGGCATTTATAAAAATGGTGTATTCAAAGAGCAGCTGTTCCCCTTTGATCCAATTCCACGTATCATTACGAAAGAAGAGTTCGATGAAATTGAAAAGGGGCTTCAACAGCGTGTGACTGCGCTGAATATGTTCATTGCCGATGTATATTCCGATAAAAAGATTATAAAAGACGGTGTGATCCCACCGGAGTTTGTATTTAGTTCTTCGGGATATCTGGTGGAATGTGAAGGAGTAAAAGCACCTAAGGGGATTGCCAGCCATATTTCCGGTATCGATCTGGTACAGGCGAAAGATGGCAAATGGTACATATTAGAGGATAATCTGAGAATTCCCTCCGGCGCTTCGTATCCGCTGATCGCCCGCGATCTGTGCCGCATTTCCAGTCCGTCTACGTTTAGAAACAATCCTGTGGCAGATAACCGGGATTATGCGAAACTGTTGAAGCGGACCATGGAATACGTGAACACGGGTGGCCTGAACGTCATTTTAACGCCGGGGCGTTATAACGCAGCCTTTTTTGAGCATTCGTATTTGGCAGAAAAGACCGGGGCGGTTTTGGTTTCCAATGAGGAACTCTGCGTGGAGAACGACAAAGTGTACTTGAAGTCCATGATGGGTAAGCAGCGAGTGGGTGCGATCTATCGTCGAACCTCTGATGAGTACTTAGATCCCATGGCCTTTAATCGGGAGTCGGTGATCGGTGTGCCTGGTTTGTATCAGGCCTACAAGAAGGGGAATGTGGCCATTTTGAATGCACCGGGTAATGGTGTGGCCGATGATAAGGGTATATATTATTTTGTGCCCAAGATGGTGAAGTACTATTTGGGTGAGGATTGCGTGACTCATAATGCGCCTACATATCTGCCATATTATAAGGAAGATATGCAGTACACCATGGAGAATTTTGATAAGCTGGTTATCAAGGATGTGGCCGAGGCTGGCGGTTATGGTGTTGTGTTTGGCAGCTCACTCACCAAGCAGGAAAAGGAAGATATGAAGACGCTGATCAAGAACGAGCCTCGTCGCTTTATTGCTCAAGAGATCATCGACTTTTTGGATTTGGATATTTTGGATGAAGATGGCCAGACATTTGTGCCCCGTAAGGCGGATCTGCGTGCTTATGTGCTGTCCGCAGAGGATGTTACGGTGTGGAAGAGTGGCTTGACCCGCTTCTCACGAAATCCCGATTCCTTTATTGTAAATTCATCGCAGGGAGGAGGCTTCAAGGATACATGGGTACTCTCACGTTAGGAAGAAGCGACAATCTGTTTTGGCTGGGCCGCTATATTGAGCGAGCCTATCAGTCGATTCAGTTGTACATGAACGGTTACGATCGTATGATCGATGAAGATGATGAATATTATAAGAAAATCTGCGAGCAGATGAATATTCCCGAGTGGTACGGATCCCGCGAGAATTTCATCGAGCAGTATGCCTTTGATAAAGAAAATCCCTATTCGATTATGGCCTCGGTGGAGAGGGCATATGATAATGCCATGGTGATGCGTGATGAGATTTCATCCAACACGCTGTCCTACATTCACATGATTCAGGGCCGTATGAAAAAGGCGGCGGCCAGTGAGGCGCCGGTGTATTATCTGCAGCAGGTGCTGGATAATATTTTGGCCTTTTGGGGTTGTTTGGATGATGAGATCTATGATGAATCCATTCGCAATACCGTAAAATGCGGCAAGCGTGTGGAGCGGTTGGATATTTATCTGCGTTTGCGTCGTTCGAAGGAAGAACTGAACCGCGAGGTGCGCCGTTTGATGCAGCGTATTGATTCCACAAATCTGACCTATAACCGGGCAGCGCTGATGTACACGGCGGCGATGATCGAAGAAAATCCCATCGAATATGATGAAGTTTTAAAGAAAGTGTGGCAGATCTTTTAATGAAGCTGGATTTCTGTTATGATATGCAGGTGCAGTTTTCGGACGCAGTGACAGAGCACCACTATGCACTCATGTGCCTACCGCGGGATACAAGGCGGCAGAGAGTGGTGCAGCAGCTTTTGACATTGGAACCGGATGCGCCGCTGGACATTGAAGAAGACTTTTTCGGTAATCAGATCATGCGTGGTCAGATCAACGAAAAGCATACGCATTTTTGGGTGCGTCTGCAGGGAAAAGTGGAAACCGGACTAGCTGTGCATGAAGCCTATGAAGAGGAGCCTTCGGCAATATACAGGGTGTTCTCAAAATACACGAATCCGGGCACAGGCCTGCGGGCTTTTTACCATACGATGAAAGAATCAGCGCCGGAAGCGGTATACGACAGAGCTTTATATTGGATGAAAGTGCTGAAGCAAACCATGCAATATAAAGCCGGTGTGACCGCAATCGGGACCACGGCCGAGGAAGCTTTTGTACAGAAAAAAGGCGTATGTCAGGATTTTACCCACATTTATTTGTCGTTGCTGCGTCTTGATGGCATTGCAGCCCGTTATGTGGTGGGTATGATGATGGGGGAAGGCGAGAGCCACGCTTGGGCAGAGGTGAACTGCCAAGGATATTGGTATGGCATCGATCCCACCAATCAGCTGTTAGTGAATGATCAATATATTAAGATATCCCATGGCCGGGACAGTGCGGACTGCATTGTGAGTCGGGGAATTTTTCGTGGTGCTGGCGAGCAGCATCAAACAATTACCGTAACGGTACAGGAGGCCGGAATCTGACGTTTGATTCCTTGGGTTCGATCGGATCTATTGAATCGGCAAGTTCGGCCGGAATGGAGTAGTAATACAATGATAGAAACAGTGGTTTCGGTTACACTGCCGGTGGAGGAAAAGCTGGAGATCAAAAAGCAGCGGATCCTTCCACTGGAGCCGCGGGAAGATATGAAGCGCATCAGTATTGTAACCGGCATTCATGGCGATGAGCTGGAAGGCCAGTTTGTGTGCTATGAACTTATACGAAGGATTCAGGAAAACAGAGAGTGCCTGAAGGGAATCGTGGATATTTATCCGGCACTCAATCCCTTGGGGATTGATTCCATCACCCGAGGGTTTCCTGCATTTGAACTGGATATGAACCGGATCTTTCCGGGTTCGGAAGACGGATCCATGGCGGAGCACATTGCCGCTCGCATCGTGAACGATTTAAAAGGAAGCGATGCCTGCGTCGACATTCACGCTTCCAATATTTTCCTTAGAGAAGTGCCGCAGATCCGAGTTTCGGAGCAAACGGCGGAGAACCTGCTGCCCCTGGCACATTATTTAAATATGGATTTTATATGGGTACATAGCTCAGCCACCGTGCTGCAGTCTACCTTGGCCCATACGTTAAATTCGTTGGGAACCCCCACTTTTGTGGTGGAGATGGGCGTAGGTATGCGCATCACCCAAAACTACGGTTATCAGCTGGTGGAGGGCATTCTGTGCTTAATGAAGGAGATGGGACTGTGGACAGGTGAGGTGATTCAGCCGCGCCAGCCTATTCTTTCTCAAAATCCGGAGGACGTGAGCTTTATTAATGCAGAAGAATCCGGAATTTTTATTCCTGCGGTGCCGCACTGCGCTTATGTGAAGGAAGGCGAGCCCATCGGTGATATCGTAGACCCGCTGAGCGGGAACTTGTTGGAGCGAATCCCTTGCCCATGCAATGGTGTAGTGTTTACGATTCGTGAATATCCGGTGGTCAATGAAGGATCGCTGATCGCACGCATTTTGGCCATGCCTGCGGAGGAAGCAAAGCAGTATGAGGCGGTGCAGCTGTCGGCGTTGTCACAGCGAAACGGGGAGGTGCTGCAGTGAAAAAAGAACTGATTTTTGAACTGAAAGCACTGTACCGTGATAACATGAGAATTTATGGCTATCGCTTCGGTGAAGGAGCCAAGTCTGTGGCCATTGTGGGCGGTATTCGCGGTAACGAACTTCAGCAGATCTATATTGGATCACGGTTGGTGGATCGGTTGAAAGCATTGGAGGCAGAGGGACGCTTTGTGGAAGGGCGCTCGGTTCTGATTTTGCCGGCGCTGAATCCTTATTCCATTAATATTCAAAAGCGTTTTTGGCCCATTGATAATACCGATATTAACCGGATGTTCCCCGGATACGATCAGGGTGAGACCACGCAGAGAATTGCTGCGGGAGTGTTTAATGCCATCAATGATTATGAAATGGGCATTCATTTGACCAGTAATTATATTGACGGAAGTTTTGTGCCCCATGTGCGCATCATGCGTACCGGTTTTGAGAATATTGAATCGGCTAAATCTTTCGGCCTTCCTTATATTAGTATTCGACAGCCCAGACCTTACGATACCACGACGCTGAATTATAACTGGCAGATCTGGAATGCCAGAGCTTATTCGATTTTGACGAAGTCCACTGACCATATCGATAAGCAGGCGGCGGAAGAAATTGTAGATTCCATCTTAAACTTCTTGAATACCGAGGGTGTTATACGCTATAATGCCCATAAAGGATATATTTCCTCGATTATCGAGGAAAAGGAACTGGTATATATGAAATCTATGCACGCCGGCTTTTTTGAGCCGCTAGTGGATGCGGGGCAGAAGGTGCAAAAAGGACAGATCTTAGCACGAATTCTGGATCCCTGCGAGGGCCAAGTGCTGGACGAGATCATATCGCCGGTGGATGGTACGGTATTTTATGTTCAGTATAATTCGCTGTCTTATGCCAATGCAGCTTTGGTGAAGCTGCTGAAGGCTTGAGGCGAAGAAAAAGGAGAAACAAAAATGGAACAGACTTTACTGAAAAGTTTTCAAAAGGATAAACTGATGATGCGCGCTTATGTAAACCGCACCGAAATGGGTAAGGCTGCGGCTGCGGATATCGCGGCCTGCATGGAAAAGTTGCTGGCAGAAAAAGAGACCATTAACATGGTATTTGCAGCAGCACCTTCTCAAAATGATGTGTTGGAATGTTTGATGGCAATGCCTCTTCCCTGGAACCGCGTGAATGCATTTCACATGGACGAATACGAAGGTCTGAGCAAAGATCATCCTCAGAGCTTTGGTCATTATCTGGATGAACATGTATTTAAAAAAGTTCCCTTTAAAAATGTATATTATGTGGCAGACTATCAGGAAGCATATGAAGAGCTGATGGAGCAGAATCCCATCGATATTGTATGCCTGGGTATTGGTGAGAATGGTCACATTGCCTTTAATGATCCGGGCGTGGCTGATTTTAACGATCCGAAGCGAATCAAGAAGGCGAAACTGGATGATGTATGCCGCATGCAGCAGGTACATGATGGCTGTTTCCCCACCTTTGAGGATGTACCGGAATATGCATATACTTTGACGATTCCCCAGATGGTGAGCGCTGACTATATGTTCTGTGTGGTTCCGGCTCCCACCAAAGCGGAGGCCGTATACCGCACCATGACCGAAGAAGTGAACGACCAGTGTCCGGCGACCATTATGCGTCGTCATGATAATGCGATCATGTATTGCGATGCTGACAGCGCCGTGAAGCTGCTGGAAGCTTGAGAAAGAGTTCGTCGAATTTCGGCCGTAAGGCCGCTGAAGTATAAAGTTTCTGATGAGATAACAGGAGGTTTTAAAATGACAGTTCTTGAAAGACTGGCCCGTGCGGGTGTGGTTCCGGTAGTTGTAATTGATGATGCGAAGGATGCAGTTCCCACTGCCAATGCTATGGTGGCCGGCGGTATTGATGTAATGGAGATTACCTTCCGTACTGCAGCTGCGCCTGAGGCGATTAAGGCTGTAGCAGAAAACTGCCCCGATATGCTGGTGGGTGCCGGTACGATTTTGAATGTGGAGCAGTGCAAACTGGCCATTGAGATGGGTGCGAAGTTTATTGTTTCTCCCGGTTTCGATGCTGACGTGGTTCGTTACTGTATTGAAAATGGTGTGGCTGTGACTCCCGGTTGTGTAACTCCCACCGAGATCACCGCAGCTGTGAACATGGGTCTGAAGGTTGTGAAGTTCTTCCCCGCTAACATTTACGGTGGCTTGAATGCTATGAAGAATTTGTCTGCTCCTTTTGTGGGTGTTAAGTTCATGCCCACCGGCGGTGTGAATGCAGCGAACGTAAAAGAGTATATCGATGCTCCCTTCATTCATGCAGTAGGCGGTTCCTGGGTATGCCCCAAGGCTGACATTGCAGCAGGTAATTTTGATAAGATCACTGCGCTGTGCAAAGAAGCTCGTACCGCTGCTTTTGGTGAATAAAAGTTCGGTTCATGAACTTTGGAAGAACCTGCGGTTCTTCTAAATGAACGCGCTTTGATTTAAATTGTAGATAAAACGAATTATTATCCTAGGAGGATTTTTAAAATGGCAAAAGTTGTTACTTTTGGTGAGTTGATGCTGCGTCTGCAGCCCTTTAACTATGAGCGTTTTGTGCAGGCCCAGCAGGTGGAGTTCACCTTTGGCGGCGGTGAGGCCAACGTGGCTGTTTCTTTGGCTAACTATGGTATGGATGTTGCCTATGTGACCAAACTTCCGGCTCATGCCATTGGACAGGCTGCAGTGAACAGCCTGCGTCGTTATGGCGTTGATACCACCAAGATCGTACGCGGCGGCGACCGTGTGGGTATCTACTACAATGAGAAGGGTGCTTCTCAGCGTGGTTCTGTATGTATTTATGACCGTGCAAATTCTGCAATTGCTTTAGCTACCACTGCTGATTTTGATTGGGATGCTATTTTTGAAGGTGCAGAGTGGTTCCACTTCACCGGTATTACCCCTGCCTTGGGTGCTAACGTGGTTGAGATCTGCCGTGAGGCCTGCAAAGCTGCTAAAGCTAAAGGCATTAAGATCTCCTGTGACCTGAACTATCGCGGCAAACTGTGGACCCGCGCCGAGGCTCGTGAAGCTATGACCGATCTGTGCCAGTATGTTGATGTTTGCATTTCCAATGAAGAGGATGCAAAAGATGTATTTGGTATTGAGGCTGAGGCTACTGATATTTACGGCGGTACCTTGAATCATGAAGGTTACAAGTCTGTTGCCAAGCAGCTGGCTGATAAGTTTAACTTTGAAATGGTTGCCATTACCCTGCGTGAGAGCCATTCTGCTTTTGACAATGGCTGGAGTGCAATGCTGTACAACGTAGCAGATGATGAATACTGCTTCTCCAAGAAGTATGATCTGCACATCATCGACCGTGTAGGCGGCGGCGATTCCTTTGGCGGCGGCCTGATCTACAGCGTAATGAACGGCAAGTCCACTCAGGCTGCTGTTGAGTTTGCAGTAGCTGCTTCTGCTCTGAAGCACTCCATCGGCGGTGACTACAACATGGTGACTGTTGCTGAAGTTGAAAAGCTGGCCGGCGGTGACGGTTCCGGACGTATCCAGAGATAAGTTAAAAAAATGAGGGGCTGTCTCATAAAAAAATGAGATAGCCCCATAATTATTTGGGAGTCGTCCCGTTCAGAAATATGAAAATAGGATTGACGACGAGAACCGTATATGCTACCCTGTCGAAAGAACGAAAAATGAGAGGATCAAATAATGAAATTAAATCATAATTTTGAAAAGTTGGAGCAGAGTTATTTGTTCTCCACTATTGCCCGAAAGGTCGCTGAATTTCAAAAGGAGAATCCTCAGGCCAGTGTGATTCGTATGGGTATCGGCGATGTGACCCGACCTTTAGGAGAGGCTGTGGAGGTAGCTTTAGTAAACGGTGCCTTGGAACAGGGAAAGGCGGAAACGTTTCATGGTTATGGGCCGGAACAGGGTTATGATTTTCTGAGAGAAGCCATTGCCTCTTATTATAAAAAACAGATCGGTGCTGATGTGAATATGGAAGATGTATTCATCAGCGACGGTGCCAAAAGTGATGTGGGAAACGTGCTGGATCTGTTCAGTGCGGACAATACCGTTTTGATTCCCGATCCGGTGTATCCGGTATATTTGGATACCAATGTGATGGATGGCCGTCGCATTGTATTTATGCAGGCCAATCAGGAAAACGGCTTCTTACCCATGCCCGAGTGGAATGCCAATGCAGACATTATTTATCTATGTTCACCCAATAATCCCACCGGTGCCTGTTATGATCATAAGCAGCTGACAGAGTGGGTACGCTATGCCAATGAGCAGCAGGCCATCATCCTATTTGATGCGGCCTATGAAGCCTTTGTACAAGAGGGATTACCTCGGAGCATCTTTGAAATTCCCGGCGCCAGAAGCTGCGCCATCGAGTTCTGTTCACTTTCGAAAACAGCCGGCTTTACCGGTACTCGCTGTGGATACACGGTGGTTCCGAAGGAGCTCAGCCGCGAAGGCATGAGCTTGCACAGCATGTGGTTGCGCCGTCAAACCACGAAGTTCAACGGCGTTTCCTATCCTGTACAAAAGGCGGCCGCGGCAGTATTTACTGAAGAAGGTATGACTGGCTGTAAGGAAAATTTGGCTGTATATCAGGAGAATGCTAAAATCATCGCGGATACATTAAACCAAATGGGCATCTGGTTCTGCGGAGGTGTACATTCTCCGTATATTTGGATGCAGTGTCCCGACGGCATGACTTCCTGGGAGTTCTTTGATGACTTGCTTGCGAAAACCGGCATTGTAGGTACGTCGGGCAGCGGATTTGGCCGAAACGGTGAGGGATTTTTCCGTCTTACTGCCTTTGGCAGTACAGAAAATACAAAGGAAGCCATGAGACGACTGAAGGAGGCATATCAATAATGGAAATTAGAAAAGCAACAATAGAAGATTTAGATGCAATCACTGCGTTGGAAGCGGCATGTTTTCCGGCAGCGGAGGCGGCATCACGAGAGTCTTTCAAAAAGCGTTTGGAAGTATTTGCGGACCGTTTCTGGCTGCTGTGGGAGGGTGACCGACTGGTGAGCATGGTCAACGGCATGGTGACGGACCGGAAAGAACTGGTGGATGAAATGTTCGCCGATGCGACGATCCATCAGGCAGATGGTAAGTGGCAGATGATCTTTGGAGTGGCTACCCATCCTGAGTATCAGCGTCGCGGACTTGCGGCCAAGGTGCTGCAGCGGGCGATTGCTGAGTGCAAAGCGGAAGGGCGCAGGGGTCTGATCTTGACTTGTAAAGAGCAAAAGCTGCATTACTACGCTAAGTTTGGTTTCGCGAATCAGGGCGTGTCGGTATCGGAGCACGGCGGAGCGCTGTGGTATCAGATGAGATTGGAGTTTTAACATGAGTCAATTTACTAAAGATTTTGAAGCCTTCATTCGTGAGCAGGGTTTCAATGTATTTGGTTTTGCTGAAATCTGCGACGGTAAGAGCGAGTACGTAGCGATCAAGCCGGGCAGTCCTTGTCAGGATTCTTACTCGGTGGCAAAAGCCTTTGTGGTAACCGCTGTGGGCATTTTGTACGACCGAAAAATGCTGGAATTGAATGAGCGTTTTGTGGATATCTTTCCAGAAGAACTGCCGGAAAAAATGGACCCCCGTTGGGGAAAAGCGACGATCCATGATGCCCTGACACATCGATTGGGGCTTCCGGGCGGGTTCCTGGATATCGACGTTTATAGTGTATATGACTATGGTCCTTATTTATTGAAGGCCTGTTTTAAGGAGCCACTGCAGGTAGAGCCGGGGGTAGCATATTGCTATACCGATGCGGCCTTCTATTTGTTGGCGCGGGTTGTGGAAAAGAAAACAGGAGAAGCTTTGGATACGTTCCTGTGGCGAGAGCTGTTCTATAAGCTGAGGGTAAGGGAAGCGGCCTGGAGTCGATGTCCGCAGGGGCATGTGATCGGGGCGACCGGTTTGTATATTCGAACGGAGGACATGGCTAAACTGGGGCAGTTGTATCTGCAGGACGGGTGCTGGAACGGAAAGCGGATTCTGTCAAAGGAGTGGTGCGATTTGGTAAGGGAACGAGGCTACGAATTAAAGCTCGTGGCAGAAGGCAGCTCAGTATACGGAAAGGGCGGTATGTGCGGGCAGCACCTGCTCATCTTACCTGATACAAATCGAGTGGTGGCCTGGCATGCCTTTGATAATAGCAGCAACAAGCCGATGACAGAGTTTGTGGCATCGTATTGAGAAGAGCAGCTGAGGAAATAAGTAAGAGTTTGCGGCTGCGGTACATCGATTGAGTCGCATTATGAAAAAACATGTCATAAAGAATTGCTTGCAATTTAATTAGGTTAGCGTTATAATGATTTCACTCATGAGAATCTCATGAGTGTACGCAGGATTGGTATATCGGTATTACGCCAGCTTCCCAAGCTGGATAGGCGGGTTCGACTCCCGTATCCTGCTCTTATGCGAGGCTTTCAAGATTCTTGAAAGTCTTTTTTGTTAATGAGAATGAAAATACGATTTCAGGCCGAAAGGCTGTGAGAGGGAGGAACATATGAAAGAACTGCTGGATGTATCCTATCGCGTAGATCAGGATATTTGTAAATTGGATCTGTATCTGCCGGATTGTAAAACCTATCCGGTGATCGTATTTTTTCATGGCGGAGGATTAACAGGCGGCAATCGAAAGAGACCCTGCGAGATTGAAGCCGCCAGAGCCTATGTGGAAAAAGGAATTGGATATGCCATGGTCGAATACAGAATGTATTCCCATGGAGCGAAATATCCTGACTTTTTAGAAGATGCAGAGGCGGCTGTGCGCTTTGTGGTATCTTTTATGAAGGAGCAGGGCAATGAGGGACCAGTTTTGTTTGCCGGATCCTCAGCGGGGGCTTGGATCGGATTGATGCTGTGCCTCAGCGGGCGGTACTTACAGGATCTTCCCATTGCCGGGTGGCTTATTGAAAGTCCTCAGACTACGTCCCATTTCACGGTGATCCAGCAGGAATTGGGGTTGGATCCTAGGTTGGAGCGGATCGATGAATATGCACCTTTGTATTATGTGGGGCCAGGTACTCAATTCTCCAAGATGCTTCTTACATTTTACGATAACGATATGCCCTGTCGATACGAAGAGAATATGCTGTTTGTAAAACATATTCAGCGCTTTAACCCGGATGCTGATCTGGAGTATTATGTGCTGCCGGGTACGCATACCCAGGGATCGGCTGAAAAAGACGAAGATGGGCAATATCCTATTTTCAAATTGACTATGGATTGGATGAAGAGAAAGGGATTGATCTGATGGAAGCATTTTTGATCATGTTAAAAAATGTAGCAATCTTTGTGCTGCTGGCAATTCCGGGCTATTTATTGGTTAAAAAGAAAATGGTAAAGCCCACGGATACTGGTGTACTTTCCACACTGCTGACCTGGTTAGGTATGCCCTTTTTGATCCTGTCCGGAACACTGAATATTAATTTTAGCGGTGAATTTATTCGATCATTGCTGGCTGTGGGCGTGATTGGCATATTGTTTAATCTGCTGATGATCGTTTTATCCGCTGTGATCACCAAAAAGGATGATGGTAAAAAGCGAGGCATCATGCGGTTTGCCATGGTATACACCAATAGCGGGTTTTTAGGAATTCCTTTGGCCTCAGCTGTATTTGGAAGCAGTTCCTTGATCGTGATCTACATAATTCTTTTGAACATTATTTCGAATCTGTTCTTGTTTACTGTGGGCGTCTACATGATCTCCGGCGATAAGAGCCATATTCAGATCAAAAAGGCGGTGCTGAATCCGGTTTTGCTTGCCTTTATTCTGGGTATTATTTTGAATCTGACCGGCGTAGTAAGCTATGTGCCGGAACTGCTTACATTTTCGGATTACTTTAAGCATATTGTTACACCCATTTCTATGACTGTACTGGGCATCAAACTGGGAACAGTAAAATTTACCTCTCTCTTTACCAGAGCCGGTATGTATTATACTTCATTGATTCGCTTGGTCGTATTCCCAATTTTGAGTGTTTTGTTGCTGCAGTGCACCAGTGTTCTGCTGCCGGTGGACACCGACATGCTATTGGGTATGCTCATTGGTTTTGCCTGCCCCACAGCGGCCATGGCAACTGCGCTCAGTGAAAAGTATGATGGCGATACGGAGAATGCGGTTATTTATACCTTAGGTACGACTGTGCTTTCGGTGATTACGATTCCGCTTCTATATTGGGGCTTGATTGCGTTGGTTTGATCGTCTTAAAACAACATAACTTTTCGAAAAGGTGGAACATAGTTTGATTCAGTTAACAAAGCAAAGAGCGCAGTGGTTTTATACATTAGTGCAGTGTTTCTATTGGCTGACCAATGGTTTTATGTATAGTTTTGCCACACTGTATTTACAGGATCTAGGATTTAGCAATAGCAAGATCGGAATTTTCTTAGGCTGTGCCTATGGGGCAGCGGCGTGTTTGCAGCCTGCACTGGCGTCTTTTATTACTGCTAAGGGTTTACAGATCCGAACAAGTATGAGAACCATGTATTCTTTTATTGCGGCAGTTTCTTTGGTGGTTTTGGTTCTCCCTATGCCCCAATTGCTGCAAGCAGGACTTTTGGTCATGATCTTTTCGATTCAATCTGCAGCCATTCCCTGTGTGAATACATTGGTAAAAACTCTGGAACAGAGCGGCCTTCCGGTCAATTTTGGTAGAGCTCGAGGTATTTCCTGTATTACATATGCGATTGCTACTGTCATTATGGGGCAGATTACGCTGGTCATCATGCCTAAATGGATTCCGGCTTTTTATATTGGATCTGCACTGTGCATGGTCGTATTGATGAGTGTGTGCAATGTGCCGCACGTTAGATTTGAAGAAGCTGTAACAAAAAAAGAAAAAGGTATCGGTTTACTTAAGAATCGTAAATTTGTTCAGTTTTTGATGGGAGCAGGCTGTTTTTATCTGGGGCTTGTTTTGTTAGAAGGATTTATGCTGCAGATCATGCAGAATGTAAAAGGAACCAGTGCCGATATGAGTCTGGCCTTATCCATTGGTTCTGTTGCGGAACTGTTGGCATTGTTTTTCTATCTGCATCTTCGCAAATGGTTTGGATATAAAAAGATGCTTATGTTTGCCGGGTGGGCCTGGGTCGTTCGCTATGTTATCGTTATGCTGGCGACTTCCCCTATGATGATTTTTGCCTCGCAGTTAATGCATTTTTGCACCTTTGCCTTTTACACTCCGGCCAGTATCGACTTTATGTCGGAGGTGTTGTCAGCAAAGGATTTCTTGAAAGGACAGGCACTACTTGGCAGTATTTGCTCGGTAGGCAGTGTATTTGCCACATTTGTAGGTGGTATTTTGCTGGACGTGTTAGGCGTTTCTGCAACGATCGGCTGTATTATCGGAGTGGCTTTCGTAGGAGCGATTTGTTTCACAATGGCCGTCAGCAATAAAAGATAAGAAGTATAAGGAAACAAAAACCGGAGCAGTTCATCATCAGAATTGCTCCGGTTTTTTGTAATTTTTATTGGAAATAATGGTGGATTAGATGTTGATATTTGGAGTGGCAACACGGGAGAATGTGGTGAAGCCGCTCAGACCTTTGTCTAAACGAACCTCTTCCAAAGAATCGATTTTTTCATCCTCACCATTTAAGTAGCGCTCAAGAAGAAGGATCGCGGTATCACAGCGTGCGACCACACCGGCATAACGATAATCCAAATGACACCAACCGATCATGGTACGCTCCGCCATCCAGAGGGTACGATGCAGCAGGGCAAGAGCAGCTGTTTTTTCTTTCAGTGCTGGCAGCAGTTCTTTAGCAATGAGAGATAGAGTTTCGCGGTCACCTTTACGGTAAGCGGGAACCAGTCGTTCGGCGATCTTCGTTTTCACAGCAAGATAGGAAAAGACTGCTTCGGTAAAACGGTACAGATCGTGCCAATTTCCACCTTGATAGGAGGCCAGTTTCTTCTCACAGGCAGCATAGTGATCACTCATGGGCTTATTAAATAATTTGGTATCATACAAGCCTTCCAGCACATCCTGCCAGAAAAGAGCTTTGCCCAAGAAGCGATCGCTATAATCAGGGTATTCGTCATCTTGAGTAAAGGTGTTGTGATATAGACTCATGCTGTAGAAAGCATCGTAGTCTCCGCCAGTGGTAATTTCAAAGCGGGAACGAAGTTTATCATCGGAAGGATCAGGATCGAAGCATAGTTCAGCAAAGAAGGAAAGTCCAAACAGGTTGGCAAACAAAGGACATTCGCCATTATCATTGAACCAAATAGTAGCCATAGCTTCGCGAACATTGTTCTTACGACAGGCATCTAAAGAGAAGCGGCTGGTTTCCATGGTGTAATTATGTTCAGGAAAATGTCCGGCCCAGTTCCAAAGACCACCGCCGAAAATAATCTTTCTTCCCAGCTGATTGCAAATTTGAAGCATAAGGTCGTCACACTTGGGTTCTTCGCCATAGTGCCAGAATACCAGTTCAATGTCTTCAGGAATTTTGCTGATATCTTCGGGAGAAAAGGTAACACTGGTGTCATAGAACCAACCGGTAGCACTCTTGTTGCGGAAATACATATCCGCCCACATCATGGCGGTTAAACCATATTTACGTACGATCGGCATCAGACGTTCCATATATTCATTGAAAATATCAAAGGGATCTACGTATCCGTACTTGTCCATAAATACACCGCGGCCCATGTTCCATGCTTCATCCATACCAATGTGGATCCGATTGGTACGCAGGCAGGAAGAGGTAATGCGAATGATTTCTTCAACCAGAGCAAAGGTTTTATCCTCGCGGGCCAGCATAACAGTGGTGGTGTCTTTGATAGGAGCAGCCTCAGGCCAGATCAAATATTTTTCCATGTGGGCATAGCACTGGATACAGGGCAGGATCTCCATGCCATATTCAAAGGCATAATCATCCATCGCTTTTAGATCATCAGGGGTATAGCGACCGCGCATATAGCCGAAGTATTCATAGTTTTCCAACTTGATGGTATCTTCCATGTACATCAGCAAGGTGTCGTAGCCCATGATGGCCAGATGATCGATGAATCGATAAATCGCAGAGAGGGTGGGAACGGCATTACGAGAGGTATCCACCATAGTGGAAAGCCCGGTGAAATGAGTGTCTTCAATAATGGAGAACTCTGATTCAGATGCGGCATGCTCCACTAGAAGGGCAAGTTCACGAAAGAAAACATTTTTCTTGGTGTAGCAAATATGGGCCTCTCCGTTCTTTAAGGAAACGCTGTTTTGGTCACACTGAACAGCTGAAACTCGAATTCCATCTTCGCCAATGGTAAAGGGCAGCACAGAGGTGAGACGCTGAACGCCGGTCATAAAAGAAGAGTCAATATCAAAGGAAAGTACAAGGTTTTTAGACTGATTCATGGAAGTTCCTCCCGATTCGTAAGAAGTGTCGCGATCCGCGCGATAATACTTTGTATTCTTTATAGCATGGACGGTTTTTGATGTCAAGAAAATAAGTTATTCTTGAAGAAGTTGACTACCTTTGATATAATGACAGAAATGAATCTTATTCTTGGAGGTGTCCTATGTATCCTTTTTCTGTTGGTGTTATGATCAGTAATTATAGACTGCCCTTTAAAGAGGCAGTGGAAAAGGCATCCAGACTTAAATTAGATGGAATTCAGTTAGCCGGAACCCGTGAAGGTCACGACTTTTACCCCGGCGTAATGACAAAAGATAAAATCGCTGAACTGAAAAATTACTTAAAAGAGAAGAATTTGATTCTGAGTGCTGTATGCGGCGAGCAGATGCTGGGCTTCTTTAATCGTGAAACGAATCCACAGCTGATCGAAAATTCCAAACGGATTTTGGATATGGCTAAGGAACTGGATTGTGACATTGTAACCACGCATATTGGTGTAATTCCGGAAGATACAAGTGCTGAACGTTTTAAAATCATGCAGGAAGCCTGTTATGAGTTGGCAACTTATGCGGATTCTATGGGCTCTCATTTTGCAATCGAAACCGGCCCGGAAAAATCCACCATTTTAAAAACTTTCTTGGATTCTTTGGGCTCCAAAGGCGTGGCTGTCAATTTGGATCCCGGTAATCTGGTAATGTGTGCCGGCGATAATGCAGTGGAAGCTGTATACAATTTGAAGGATTATATCGTGCATACCCATGCGAAAGATGGCCGTCAGCTACAGGCTGAAGATCTGGACCATTTGTATGCAACTGCTCAAGCGGAGCAGTATCACGGGGTTTATATTGAAGAGCATCGACTGGGGGAAGGCAACGTGAATTATCCGGCCTATTTGGCGGCGCTGAAAGACATTGGATATCAGGGTTTCTTAACGATTGAACGTGAAATTTCCGATGCACCTGCCGAGGATATTGCTTATGGTGCCGGATATCTGCGTGCACTGATCGCGACTAATTAAGAAGCGCGGTGGCCAGGAGGATTTGAAAAAATGGATGCCATACGATATCCGATATATCAAAATGACCGACAGTATTTGAGGGAGTTGGCGCTGTATCAGGCGGAGCTGGCACATTTGCCCGGCATGCAGGAGCGAACAAGTGACTGGATTTTGCATAATGATTTAAAGAGCGATCGCCCCATGGTTACAATTGAAAACCGTACCTTTGCAGCGGATATTCTGCCGCCCCTGCAATGTAAAGGAAAGACAGCGAAAGTGATTGAGCATAAGTTGCTGAGCGTCGTGTATGGCTATCTATTTACACAGGATGATCGCGTGGTACCGGATTTTTATGCCTGGATCCCGGCCATCAACATGCGCATCTTTGGCTTAGAGCTGGTAGAGCACAGAGCCAAGGATCAAAATCAGCGGACAGTTGGCTTTAAGATCGATCACCCGATTACAGATTTGGAATCTCAGGTTCATGATCTGGGACCGTCGGTGTATGATTTTGACAGGGCTTTATTTGAAGAAGAAAGGGTTTTGGCAGAGGAAATCTTTGGTGATATTCTTCCGGTTAAGTTTCAATGTCTGCCTGTTTCCTGTTATTTGACTAAGCACATTGTAGATCTGATGGGCATGGAAGAGATGATGTATGCGTTTTATGACTGTCCGGATGAAATGCATCTGTTGGTTCAAAAGATCGAAAAAGAATATCAGCAGTTTTTTGATTATTTGGAAGCTTCGGATCTTTTAGTACCGAATAACGATAATGTTTTGGTAAAAATGGGAACCTTTGGTTTTACCGAGGACTTGCCGGGCCGAGAACAATTGGCCGGACAATCTCCCAAACTGAAGCAGCTGTGGGGTCACTTGAATTCTCAGGAAACTGTATCGATTTCGCCGTCTATGTTTAATGAGTTTTTCCTGGACAGTTATATTCGTTTGGCGAAGCGATTTGGCTTGTATACCTATGGCTGTTGTGAGCCGGTGGATCGAATTTGGGACAGCAGTTTGATTCGCATGCCCGATGGACTGCGCAAGCTTTCGATTTCCCCGTGGTGTAATGAGGAATTCATAGGTGAACGTCTGCGCGGCAGCCGTATTATGTATCATCGAAAACCGGCGGCTACTTTCATTGGTGTAGGCGATCAGCTGGATGAAGACGCTTTTGCAGAACATATCAAGCGAACGATTTTAGCAGCCAAGGGGTGTAAGCTGGAAATTTCCATGCGCGATATTTATACATTAGGTGCGGATAAAATGAAAGCCGTCAAGGCAATGGAGATCACTCGAAATCAGATCGACCGTTATTGGCAGCCTTGAAAATAAAAGAACTTTTCGAATGATCGGAAGAGAAAGGAAGACAATGAACCAAGCACAAAAAATTCTGCAGATCGCGCAGAAGTATAACAACAGCGATGACTTATTAATGAGCATGTTCGGCATTTCATCTGATGATCCTATGGATCTGTATGTTATCGCACCGTCGTGGACGCCGGAAAAGATCTTGAAAAACTATGAATACGAAGTTGAACCAAAATTCAAGCACGCATACGTGAGCTCATACGTTGTCAAGTTTGCCGGTTATCGCATCGGATGGATACAGTGTGCCAGCAGCAGTGCGAATCTGCTGGACAGTATGTTGATGCTTGCGAATGTGAGCACCGATAAAATCGTATTCATGGGAGCGGTGGGAGCACTGAAGAAAGAGATTCCGCTGGGCGAATTGGCAACACCGTCTGAGTCTTATGCCCATGTGGGAGGTAATGTTTTCTTGAAGGAAAAATTATCGCAGGGGCAGTTTGGAGAAACCATTCGACCTTATGATATGGATTTTGTGGATCAGGTGATTGAAAGAGCGGAGAAGCAGAATATTCAAATGGTGAAGCGCAAAGTCTTTTGCACCGATTCCATTATCTGTGAGTATTCACATCTGGACGAGATTTTGACCACAGGTGCTGAATTGATCGAAATGGAAACCTCTGCCTTTTATGAAGGTGTTCGTCTAATGGAAAAACGTGGTATTGCCCTTTTGTGTGTATCTGATAATTCTGCTGCAGGAATTGCCTTGGTGAACAGAAGTGAAGAGGAGAAAAAATACTATCATAATTGTCGTCAGACATGGATTCCGGAACTTTTGAAGATCATTTGTGAGATGGAATAAAAACAGACTCCGTCACGGGAGTCTGTTTGGGTGGGGTTTAAAGAGATTAGACACCAAGTTTTTCACGTAATGCATCTTGTAAAAGTAAGGAAAAATTAATGCCTGCAGCCTCGGCTTCTTCGTTGAGCCAGCAGGGGATGGTTAAAGTTTTTTTGACAGCTTTATTGCGCATTTCACTGCGTATGACCTTCATGTGGGCGGTGACCATAACAATATATTCGTCCTTTTCTATATGGTAACGTCCAGCAGGAGAAGGAATAGGTTCAGATGATTGTTCTAGCTCATACAAGTATAGCTCAAGGGCATCGCGAGCCATTTTACTTGCTTCCTCTAATGTATCACCCTCAGTTATGCAACCGGGCAAGTCAGGGAAATGGATAGAAAATCCGATATCTTCCGGATGAAAAACGGCAGGAAAAACGTATTTGTCTAACATGATACTGTCCTCCTTTCTCAATTCTAAAAACATTATAATACGTATGAAAATACGTATCAACTGCGTGACTGAAGTTCTGATAAAATAGGATGTGGAGCAATGAAAATTACTGCATTGGTTGAAAACCTACCATTAAGCGATGAAATTCAAGCCGAACACGGCTTGAGTTTGTACATTGAAGTAGAGGGAAAGAAAATTCTGTTCGATATGGGTCAAACTAATTTGTTTGCCGAAAACGCTGCAAAGCTGGGTGTTGATCTGAAAAAAGTAGATCTGGCAATTCTTTCCCATGGTCACTACGACCATGGCGGTGGAATGCAGCGCTTTTTGGAAATCAACAAACAGGCTCCGGTCTATATCAATCGGAATGCGTTCGGAGAGTTTTTCAATGGACCGGAGAAATATATTGGGCTGGATCTTACCTTCAAAGAAGAAACCAGAATCCACTGGACCGGAGATATACAAAAGCTTTCCAATACTATGGAACTTGTAACCTATAATCAGGAAACGTCCGAATATGCCAATTATGGTCAAGGTCTGCTGCAGAAAGATGAGAATGGCTTTCAGCCTGATTCCTTTCGTCACGAGCAATACCTTTTGATAGAAGAAAACGGTAAGCGGATCCTCGTCAGCGGCTGTTCTCACAAAGGGATCGTCAATTTGGCCCTTTGGGCGCGGCCTGATGTTGTGGTCGGTGGCTTTCATTTGAAAAAGGTGGAGGATGAAGCGGAGCTTACAGTGCTGGCAGATGTTTTGATGAAAATGAATATCAAGTTTTATACCTGTCACTGTACTGGAAAGTGGCAGTTTGAACAGTTAAAGAAAGTAATGGGATCGCAGCTGGAGTATCTGCACTGCGGCGAGACGATCGAAATTTAGGAGGATATATGAATTACAGACGTTTAGGTAAGACAGACCTGATGGTCAGCGAAATCGGACTGGGAGGTGAGTGGCTGGAGCGCCACAATGCCGAGGAGTGCAAAGCTGTAATTGAAGCCTGCGAGGCTAAGGGTGTGAATATTCTGGATTGCTGGATGTCGGAGCCCAATGTGCGCACCAACATCGGTACGGCTATTGCCGGTCATCGCGAAAAGTGGTACATTCAGGGTCACATTGGTTCCACCTGGCAGGATGGCCAATATGTGCGGACCCGAGAGATGGATAAGGTAAAACCGGCTTTTGAGGATCTGCTGCAGCGTATGCAGACCGATTACATCGATTTGGGTATGATCCACTATGTGGATCAGGAAGTGGATTGGAATGACATCGTGAACGGACCTTTTCTGCAGTATGTGCTGCAGTTGAGGGAAGCGGGAACCATTCGACACATCGGTTTGAGCACCCATAACCCGAAGATTGCTCGCAAGGCTGCGGAGAGCGGCTTTGTGGAGATGATTTTGTTCAGTATTAATCCTGCCTTCGATATGCTGCCCGCCAGCGAGGATATTGATGCATATTTCGATGAAAAGTATGAAACCGTACAAGGCGGTATCGATCCGGAACGTGCGGAACTATACAAACTCTGTGAGCAGCTGGATGTGGGTATCACCGTTATGAAGGGGTATGCCGGCGGCCGTCTGTTCGATGCAGAGCGTTCTCCCTTTGGTGTGGCTCTGACGCCCATGCAATGTTTGCATTATTGCCTGACTCGTCCGGCTGTGGCAGCGGTAATGGTGGGTTTAGATACCCCGGAGCAGCTGGATGATATCGCTCACTACGACAAGGCGAGCGCGGAAGAAAAGGATTATGCTTCTGCATTGGCGGGGGCACCGAAACATGCTTATACCGAACAGTGCACCTACTGCGGACATTGCAAACCTTGTCCCATGGATATCGACATCGCCATGGTCAATAAGCTTTACGATCTGGCAGTGATGCAGCCGGCGGTGCCGAGTTCCGTGAAAGCCCATTACGAAGTCCTGAGTGCCAACGCTTCTAACTGCGTTGGCTGTGGTGGTTGTGAAGAGCGCTGCCCCTTCGGTGTGAAAATCACCGAGCGCATGGAAAAGGCTGCAGCGCTGTTTGCCTGATTGACAAAGCCACGGCCGCGTGCTATAGTTGGCATAACAAATTCCCGGGAGGAAAACTATGAATATTGCATTTGCAGGATTTCGCCATAGCCACATCTATGGTTTGTATAAAAGCGCACAGGAGAACCCGGAGGTAACGATTACCGGTTGCTGTGAAGAAAACGAAGAAGCCCGCCGCGAAGCGGAAAAAATGACCGGCAGTACTTTTACTTACAATAGCTACGAGGAACTGCTGCAGGATCCCTCTGTGGAAGCGGTTGCCATTGGAGACTATTTTCAGAAACGAGGCGGCATGATCATTACGGCGCTGAAGGCTGGTAAGCATGTGATCTGCGACAAGCCATTGTGTACTTCTTTGGAGGAACTGGACGAGATCGAAAGATTGGTAGCCGAGAAGAATTTGCAGCTTTGCTGCATGCTGGACCTGCGGTATATGGCCCAGGTGCAGAAGGCCAAAGAGATGATCGAGAGCGGCGAGCTGGGAGAGATCTATACAGCTTCCTTTACCGGTCAGCATGCGCTGAATTTTGAGAATCGTCCGAAATGGTATTTTGAAGATGGCAAACAGGGCGGTACCATTAACGATATCGCGATTCATGGTATTGATCTGGTACGGTATTTGACCGGTAAGAACTTGACCAAGGTGAACATGGCCAAGACCTGGAATGCGTATGCGGATAAGGCGCCGAACTTTATGGATGCGGCTCAGTTCATGATCGAGATGGACAATATGTCACTGATTTCCGATGTGACCTATGCAGCTCCGGTATTTAAGGGCCTGCTGCCCACCTACTGGAATTTCTATTTCTGGGGCACTAAGGGCATGATGAATTTCCGCTTGAGCGAAAACAGCATTCACTGGTTTACCGATCATGAAGAGATCATCGAGTGTGAGCCGATTGCCATTGATTATTTGAATGCTTTCATGCAGGAGATCAAGGGTGTTGCAACTATGATGAATACCCAGTTCATTTTGGAATCTCAGCGTCAAGTGCTGGAGATTCAGAAAGCGGCAGAGTAATTGTTAATTGGGATTGACAAAGAAAAAGGCGAATGCTATACTGTTTAATGATGCAGAGATTAGGAGACGTGTCAAAACAAAGGGGTTAAGTCCTCTTTGTTTTGTTACGTCTTTTTATTTTAAATTGAAGCAATATCTTGCTTCGAAAAGATTTAGGAGGAAACAAATGGACACGATCAAAGTGAACAAGGGTACTGTTAAAATGGTAGCTCACCGCGGTGTAAGCGGCTTGGAGTTGGAAAACACCAATGCGGCTTTCGTAGTAGCCGGTAACAGAACCTACTATGGTATCGAGACCGACGTGCATGTAACCAAAGATGAGCAGATCGCTGTATTTCATGATGACAATTTGAAGCGTGTGGCTGGCGTTGACATGGTAGTGGAAGAGAGCACTCTGGCTGAGCTGCAGAGCATTCCGTTGTTCGACGGTAAAGAGCCCGGCAAATTCAGAACCGACCTGCGCATTCCGATTCTGGCAGACTACATTGGAATCTGCAAAAAGTACGACAAAAAGGCTGTACTGGAACTGAAGAATCAGATGGAGCCTAAATATATCACTCAGATCGTGAATATCATTAAGGAACAGGAATATCTGGATGGTGTGATCTTCATTTCCTTTAGTTGGGAAAACTGCGTAGAACTGAGAAAGCAGCTGCCTGAGCAGAAGATCCAGTTCCTGATCTCCACTTTCCCGGATGATTTGATTGAGCGTTTGGTAAACGCCAAGCTGGATCTGGACATCTATTATAAAGCCCTGACTGCTGAGCATGTAAAGGCTCTTCACGAGGCCGGCATCGAAGTAAACTGCTGGACCGTAGATCAGCCCGAAGATGCTGAAAAGCTGATCGGCTACGGCGTGGACTATATTACCTCCAACATCTTAGAATAAAATACGTAAGGGGATAAAACATGTTTGATATCGCAATAATCGGCGCCGGCGTTGTCGGCGGCATGATTGCCAGAGAAATGACCAAATACAACCTGAAGGTTTGTATTCTGGAAAAGAACAACGATGTGGCCACCGGTGCCACCAGAGCCAACTCCGCCATTGTACATGCCGGATTTGACGCAAAAGAAGGATCTTTAAAAGCCAAGCTCAATGTAAAAGGTTCCGAAATGATGGAAACCGTAGCTAAGGAGCTGGGTGTAAAATACAAACGAAACGGATCTTTGGTTATTGGTTTTAACGAAGAAGATCACGCCGAAATCGAGCGTTTGCTGGTTCGCGGTCAGAAAAACGGTGTTCGCGACTTGCGTATTCTGGAAAAGGAAGAGCTTCATGCTCTGGAACCTAACCTTTCCGAGCCTGTAACCTGCGCCCTGTACGCACCCACCGGCGCCATCATCTGCCCCTACGAACTGACCATTGCAGCTGTGGGTAACGCTATGGATAACGGTGCAGAACTGCTGCGCAACTTTGAGGTAGCTGGCATCTGCAAGACCGAAGAAGGTTTTGAGATCAGCGCAGCTGATAACAATCAGAAGGTTACTGCTAGAGTTGTGATCAATGCGGCGGGACTTTACACTGATAAAATCGCAAGAATGATTGGCGATGAATCCTTTGATGTACATCCTCGTCGCGGCGAATACATCCTGCTGGACAAAGAATGCGGCGGTATGATTTCTCACACCGTATTCAGAACTCCTTCCAAGATGGGTAAGGGTATTCTGGTAAGCCCCACTGTGGACGGCAACCTGCTGACTGGTCCTACTTCTGTAGACATGACCGATAAAGAAGATACCGCCACCACCCAGGAAGGCTTCGATAAGATCATTAAAGAAGCTCTGGAAAATGTGAGCACCATTCCCTTCGGTAAGACCATTACCTCCTTCTGCGGTCTGCGTGCTGTGGGCAGCACCGGTGATTTCATTATTACTGCTCCGGTGAAAGGTTTCATTAACGCAGCCGGTATCGAATCTCCCGGTTTGTCTTCCGCTCCCGCTATTGCCGAGTATGTGGCAGAGCTGGTGGCAGAGCAGGGTATCGAACTGGTGAAGAACGAAAACTTTAATCCCTATCGTGAGGCTTCTCATAAATTCCGTGAAGCTTCTATTGAAGAAAAGAATGCTATGATCCGTGAAAACAAGGCCTACGGTAAGATCGTATGTCGTTGTGAAGGTGTGACCGAAGGCGAGATCCTGGCTGCTCTGCGTACCAATCCGAAGGCAATGGACCTGGATGGCGTAAAGCGCAGAACCAGAGCACAGATGGGTCGTTGTCAGGGCGGTTTCTGCTCACCCCATATCGTGGAAATGATCGCAGCAGAACTGAACATTCCCATTGAACAGGTAACCAAAGCAGGCGGAAATTCCTATGTGAATGTATCTCGGACAAAGGAGAATAACTGAAATGACTGATTTAGTAATTATCGGCGGCGGCCCTGCCGGCATGAGTGCTGCAGTGGCAGCCTATGAAAGCGGTATCCGCGATATCTTGATTTTAGAAAGAGATAAGAGTCTGGGCGGTATTTTGCAGCAGTGTATTCACAATGGATTCGGCTTACATAAATTTGGTGAAGAACTGACCGGTCCTGAGTATGCCTGGAAGTATGAAGCCAAGGTGCGTGAACTGGGCATTCCCTTTAAGCTGGGTACCATGGTACTGGATATTACCGACAATAAAGTGATCACCGCCACCAACGAAGAAGATGGTATTTTCCAGATCGAAGCCAAGGCTATCATTTTGGCCATGGGCTGTCGTGAGCGTTCCAAAGGTGCGCTGAATATTGCTGGCAGCCGTCCTGCCGGTATCTTTAGTGCCGGTACTGCACAGAAGTATGTAAACAAGATGGGTTATATGCCCGGTAAAGAAGTCGTGATTCTCGGTTCCGGTGATATCGGCTTGATCATGGCTCGTCGTATGACTCTGGAAGGTGCAAAGGTTCATGCGGTATGCGAACTGATGCCCTATTCCGGTGGTCTGGCCCGTAACATTGAGCAGTGCTTGAATGACTTTAACATTCCTTTGAAACTGAGCCATACCGTTGTAAAGATTCACGGCAAAGAGCGTCTGGAAGGTGTAACCATTGCGAAGGTAGAGGGTCGTAAGCCGGTACCCGGTACCGAGGAGTTTATTCCCTGTGACACCCTGTTGCTGTCTGTTGGTTTGATTCCGGAGAATGAGCTGTCTAAGAGTGCAGGTGTGTCCCTGGATCGCATTACCAGTGGCCCTGTGGTTGACCAGAATCGTCAGACCAACGTGGAAGGTATTCTTGCCTGCGGTAACGTTTTGCATGTACATGACCTGGTTGACTATGTTTCTGAGGAATCCGAAATTGCCGGTCGCAGCGCAGCTGAGTATATTTTGAATGCCGGTGCTGCAGAAAGCATCAACATTCCGTTGAAGACCGATGGCAAGATCCGTTATACCGTGCCTCAGGTAATCACTCAGAAGAAGGACCTGGCCGTTTATTTCCGCGTAGCGGACGTATATCGTGATGTAACCATTCATGTTTACGATGAAAATCGTAACGAGATTTATAAAAAGCGCAAACTGAAAGTGGCTCCCGGCGAAATGGAAAACATTCAGCTGAAGGCAGCAGCTTTTGAAAATGTGGCTGAGTTGTCATTTGAACTGGAGGTGAAATAAGATGACGAGAGATCTTGTTTGTATTATTTGCCCCCGTGGCTGTAACCTGAAGGTAGAACTGGAAGGAAAAGAGATCAAGGGCGTGACCGGTAATGGCTGCCCTCGTGGTCTGCAGTATGCTGAGAATGAGTGCTTAAATCCTCAGCGAACGGTTACGTCTACCGTTCGCTGTGCCGATGGTCGTCCGGTTTCCGTAAAGACCGATCGTGCGATTCCGAAGGATAAAGTATTCGAATGCATGAAAATGATCAATTCCGTAATTGCCCCCTTGCCGATTCACATTGGAGATGTTATGATTAAAG
>JAZQUJ010000158.1:0-16470 GCA_045631245.1 Bianqueaceae bacterium | reverse complement strand
ACTCGGGGAGTTAGCTGGTGACGATGCGTCTATGGGAAACACCCGTACCCATGCCGAACACGACGGTTAAGCCATAGACGGCCGATGATACTTGGTGGGGGACTGCCTGGGAAAGTAGGAGGTTGCCAGCTTTTAAAATTTTAAACAAGAAACTGCGTTTCTTGAACAGTTAGACGCGCAGCGAATAACTGATCGATTAAAGAACTTGGTCTTGACGCTTATAGCATGGACTGAACGAATGAGGACAGCGTGTGATAAGAGGAACGTAAGACCAAGGGACATAATCACTAAACTGAATAGTTTAACGCTTGATAAACATACATTTTGTATGTTTATTTTTTTTATTTAAAATTAGAGTATATGTGATTATAAAGAGTAGAAGTTAGCTTGGAAGGAATGTTGCTATACATATTGTGTAATGATATAATCAATTTAGCAAGTGATGAGTTCAGCAATATATAGATTTAATAATTTTGTAGAAGATTAAGCTGTTAGGAGAAAATATGACCAGTAAAGAACGAAGAGAAATGGGACTGCTGTTTATTGCGGATGATCAGGATTGGGTCGAAATGAAAAATGCCAGAAGAAAACTTCAAAGACTGAATAATATGGATCGAAGTGACTTTCTGGGTATTAATTCGTTAGTTAGAGAGCTTTTTGGAAAAGCAGATGAAAGTACATTTTTAAACCCTCCATTCTTCTGTGATTATGGTAGTAATATATTTGTTGGTAAAAACTGTTTTATCAATTTTAATTGTACGATTTTGGATAACGGAAAAGTAACATTGGGTGATAATTGTATGTTAGCACCTAATGTATCGATTTACACGGCAGGACATGCCATGTATCCTGATTCACGTAATCTTGGATATGAATATGGAATTGACATTACGATTGGAAATAATGTTTGGATTGGTGGTAACACGGTGATACTTCCCGGAATTAACATTGGTGATAATGTTGTAATCGGAGCAGGTAGTGTGGTCACAAAGGATATTCCGGCATGGTCGTTTGCTGCTGGAAATCCCTGTAGAGTAATCCGATGTATAACGGAAGAGGATAAGGAGTTTTATTATAAACAGCGTAAAATTGATGAGGAAGTATTAAAAGAAATTTATGATAAATGACATAAAGCGTATTTTTCAGGAAGAAAAAGATGAAGAGTGAATATTTCTAAGAATTTATGACTGCTGGCATATATGTAAAATTGAAATAAGAAGGAAATACCGGAATGAAAAAGAAAGCTCTTGTTATCGTTGGCATTATCCTTGCCATTGTATTGCTGTTTCCTATACCTATGAGATTAAAAGATGGTGGAACGGTTAAGTATCAAGCGGTACTATATAGCATTTCAGATGTTCATCGTCTTTCGCTCGAAAGTGAAACGGGATATGAAGAAGGTATGATTATTGAAATATTGGGAGTAGAAATATATAATACCGTAAATTGATTATCAAAATATAGACAATTCTCAATAAAACTAACTGGTATAAAAATATTCTTATTCAAAGATTGGAAGCTATACGGGATGTGTTCCTAAACGCGAACGATCAATAAAAGATGATGGGAATAGATAAATGAAAGAAGGTATCTTTTACTTGGGCAAGAAAACCATAGTCAAAAGATACCTTCTCTTTTTCCGTTGCAGTAATATTTATTCCTTCAGGCGTAACCCCACTTCTCTTAAAATCTGCTCAGCGGGAGCCGGAATACGTCCGAGAGCATCGGGACCAACATTCAAAAGATAATTGATTCCACGCTGATTCAAATGATTTTTGATGCGAAGTACTTCTTCTACGGGCTTCCAGTCATTGTCAAAGGATTTGTACCCCCAGGTTTTATTTAAGGTAGCAGGACATTCAGCTAACCCTTCGAAATAATCATCTACAATCTGATTATCACCGGTGGATTTATAATCACCTAGCCCATTACCGATTCGGGTGTTGACTAAACAGTTAGGCTGATACTTCTTCACCATATCGTATAATTCTTGGCTTTGTTCAGAACTGATGTCAATGGGAAAATCAAACCAAATAAGGCAAAGTTCACCGTACTTTGTAAGAATTTCTTTAACCTGAGGTTTGATCTTTTTCTCATAGCATAATGTATAATTTTTTTTGTCATAGTCAGGGAAATCCCAATCATTTGAGCAGGACATGCCATTGTTGGTATGAGGACCGCGTCCATAGCCACCGCCATGTGGCTCATGCCAATCTTCGTTTTGAGAATAATAAAGCCCCAGTTTCAGTTTATGTTTTCGGCAGGCCTTAGCGAGCTCTCCAATCACATCGCGTTTAAAAGGAGTAGCGTCTACTATATTGTAAGGATCTACATCAGAGTGATACATGGCGAAGCCGTCATGATGTTTGCTGGTGACAACAATATATTGCATACCGGCATCTTTGGCCAGCTTGACCCATGCTTCGGCATCAAAATAGATCGGATTGAAAATGGCAGCCAGTTTTTCATATTCGTTTATGGGAATATTGAAACGAGACTGGATCCACTCACCAATATAGTCCATTCGTTGTCCCTTCCATTCACCTCCTAGAATGGAATACAGTCCCCAGTGGATCATTAATCCAAATTTTGCTTGTTTGAACCATTCTTTATTAGTCATAGCACTTTCTCCTTAGTTGATGTAAAGAATCGATTATACGCGGGGATTGATACGATAGCTGACAAAGGCAAATTTAGTACTGTCCGGAGACCAAGAATTTACATTGATCGTACCTTGACCACCGAAAAGAGTAACGATGGTATGAGGATTGCTGCCGTCGGAATTCATTAATCGTAATTCAACATCCTTATGAGGAAGGTGTTCATCGGGATTTAAATCACCTTTACGATAGGAGAGCATGACCACCAGATTATTGTCAGGCGAAATATGGGGGAACCAGGTGTTTCGCTCTTCATCAAAAGTCATTTGGGTCTGTTCAGAGCCATCGGCCTTCATGCGCCAGGCTTGCATAAGTCCGGAGCGAACCGAATTAAACCAGATATATTCGCCGTCTCCGCTGTATTCCGGCCCATCGTTAAGACCGGGCGCAGTGGTCAAACGCTTTTCTACACCACCTAAAACCGGAATCGTATAAATGTCATATTCCCCACCGCGCTCGGCACAGTAGGCCAGAGTTGTGCCATCAGGAGACCAACCATGCAGATAACTGGGAGCCAGCGGAGTGATCAGTCGGGGAACACCACCGGTTAAAGGCACAGTATAAATACGAGACTCACCATCTTCTTTGGTCTGATGGCTAACGGCGATGGAAGTGCCATCAGAGCTAAGGACATGATCGTTATTACAGTTTTGTACATAATCAGTGTTAATTTCGGTAATAGTATCGGTAGAAAGCTCGTATTGATAGATTTTACCATTACTGTTATAGTAAATATATTTGCCGTCGGGAGACCAGTTAGGAGCTTCAATTAAGGTATCAAATTCATGAAGCGCAGTGCGGGTATTAGTATGAACATCGTAAATTTCCAAAATAGATTCATCATCGGCTCGATACCAGGGATTGCTGTATTTGCTGGTAGGATCGTTTAGTAAAGCACGGATTTCAGGATTCATAAGTGAACCTCCTTAATAGTAATATGTGATTAACTAATTTTATAGTAACAGAATTTGGGGAATTTACAATGGACTATTTTGTGAAAAAAGGAAGAGATCGTATTGAAACCTGAAAGTGTTGTGGGCAGTTTTTCGTTGTATATTTGAACGTAATATGATAAGATAAGAGGCAACGTTAAGGATGAAAGGAGAGGCGTAAGTGGAAAAAAATAAGAAAACATATATTGCAATCGACTTAAAATCCTTTTACGCCTCTGTAGAATGTGTAGAGCGAGGCTTAAACCCTTTAACGACGAATTTGGTTGTAGCAGATGGCTCTAAAACAGAGAAGACCATTTGTCTTGCAGTAACTCCCAGCCTGAAAGCACATGGGATTTCCGGAAGAGCCAGACTCTTTGAGGTGGTAGAAGGAGTCAAAATTGCCAACGCACAGCGTAAAACAAAGCTGAGGGGAAAAGAATTTACCGGAACCTCTTATGATGATTTTCGGCTAAAGCAAGACCCGTATCTTGCAATAGACTATATTGTGGCCCCACCCCGAATGGCACTATACCGTGAAATGAGTTCAAAGATCGTAGCTACTTATTTAAAATATGTTTCCATAGAAGATCTGTATCCTTACAGTATTGATGAAGTGTTTATTGATGCTACAGCTTATCTGGATACCTATGGTATGTCAGCACAAGATCTTGCAACAACAATGATCAAAGATGTTCTGAATAGCTTCGGAGTGACTGCAACGGCGGGAATCGCAGAAAATATGTACTTGTGTAAGGTCGCGCTAGATATTACCGCTAAGCATATTCAGCCGGATCAATATGGAGTGCGCATAGCGAATTTGGATATGATGTCCTATCGCAGAACCCTTTGGACCCATAGGCCTTTGAAAGATTTCTGGATGGTGGGTGCTGCAACAGAAAGAAGATTGAATCGATTGGGCATCTATACCATGGGCGATGTGGCGCGATGTTCTGTTTATAATGAAGAATTATTATACAATGAATTTGGCAAAAATGCGGTATATTTGATCGATCAGGCATGGGGCCGAGAGCCGGTGGATATTAAAAGTATAAAGGCATATAAGCCGGAATCCAGCAGTGTGGTTGCGGGACAAGTTTTGCTGCGTCCGTATACCTTCGAAGAGACCAGAATCGTAGTACAGGAAATGGTCGATAAATTAGTGTTAGAGCTGGTGGAAAAAGATTTATTGACTGATCAAATTGTTTTAATGGTGGGCTATGATATTGAGAATTTAACGGATCCAACAAGGCGAGAGAACTATAAAGGAGAAATTAAAATAGATTCTTACGGACGTCAGGTGCCCAAACATGCCAGAGGAACTGCCAATATGGGAAAGCATGCTTCCTCGACCAGGTTGATCATGGAAAAAACGCTGGATCTTTTTGATAGAATTGTGGATGAAAATCTGTTGACCAGACGATTATCTATAACAGCCAATCATCTTTTGCATGAAAAGGAAGTGGATTTGTTAGGGCGAGCTGATCAGCTAACCTTGTTCGATCAGACGGAAACAGGAAAGAATATAAAGCAGGAGGATGAAAGAGAGAAAAAAATGCAGAAGGCTCTTCTGGAGATTAAAAATAAATTCGGGTCCAATGCTATATTGAAAGGAACCAGTTATATGGAAGGCGCTACCGGTAAAGAGCGAAATGCTACCATAGGTGGTCATAAAGCCTGAGGGAGGAAGAAAAAAATGGTTGAAAGATTTCCATATGAAGATATTATTAATCTTCCGCCGCATATTTCGAAAAAACATCCACAGCCTACAATGATGGAGCGGGCTTCCCGTTTTTCTCCCTTTGCTGCGGTGACAGGTTATGAAGATATGGTGCAGGAAGAGGCTAGGTATACCATAGAAAAAGCAGAATTGGATGAAAGTGCAAAGGAAAAAATCAGTGAAAAGCTGGGCGCAATTGCACAATATTTGATAGAAAAACCACAGGTGACGATCACATATTTCAAGCCGGATCACAGTAAAGCCGGAGGAGAATACGTGGAGGTTACCGGAATTGTCAAACATATCGATGAATATCGGCGTGTAGTAATCATGGAAAATGGAGATATAATCTATATTGAAGATATTTACGATATAAAAGGAAAAATATTTGAATGGATGCAATGAAAAAGCGTGATACCGAAGCAAGGTATCACGCTTTTGAAGTCATATAAGTCTTTCAGTTTTCTTTAGGATAGCTGTAGCAGTGGTCGCAGTACGCATCACCCTTCATCAAGGTGTGAGTACGTTCAAACTTAATTTCAGGATTGATACCGCTGACAACAGCAGGATCGGTCATGCAGTATACATGATAGCCGATATCAGTCAGACCGGCTTTTTTGCAGGCCTCACAAACAGTACAGCGGGTAACTTTGAATTCAACACGATCTTCGCTTACCCATTCTTCCTCGTAATTGAGGGATTTTTTCAGGGGACCCCAGAACAGCTCCACAAAGCCTTTCAGTGAATTATCATCGATGCAAAGTTCTGCAGTTTCTTTCCATCCACGTTCTGTACGGTTGAAAATGAATTCAGCAAATACCTGGCTTCCCTTTTCTTCACCTAGGGTTTCAATCAGATGGTTGCGGAATTCCTGAAATAAACGGAGTTCTCTTTCCATAGCATCAGCACTTAAGCTATCACCAAATAAGGTTTGTTCAATTCTGGCTTTCTTTTCTTCCGGTGTCATAAATACTAATCCTTTCTTAATTATTAGAGTATTCCATTTGGAAGAGAAGGATCCATGGGAGCCTCTCTTTCAAAATGTGAAGTCATAACATAGGGAGTACCCGTTTTAGCACTTTCCATAATGCCGGCCATGGCTTCCAGTACATGGAAGGTCTGCAGGCTTGTGGTGCGGCCGGGACGACCGGTTTCCAGAGCTTTGGCTAAGTCATCAAGGCCTAAGCAGCGGGAGTTTTCGGCGTAGCCGAATTCCAGCGGATATTGGATGAGTTCCTTTTTCTCACCATCGTAATATTCGATGGTGCCGCCAAAGATGTTGGGATCCGGTACATACAGGGTTCCTTTGGTTCCATAGATTTCAATGTTGGTCTGGCGGGACTGATAAATATCAAAGGAAGTTAGAAGAGAAACATTGATGCCGCTATCGAGGGTAAGGAAAGCCTCGTAATGGGTAGGGGTATTCACCTGAATGATTTCGCCTACGTGGGGTTCAGCGGTGATGAGGCGCGTAGGATACGCAGTGTTGCTATAACCGTACACCTGACGAATGCCGCCCAGAAGGTTGATCATGGCAGTGATGTAATAGGGACCCATATCTAACAAGGGACCGCCACCGCGCTGATAGTAGAAGTCAGGATCGGGATGCCAGGTTTCCATGCCATGACCGGCCATAACAAAACGTCCGCCAATGGGTGTACCGATCAGCCCTTCATCGATCAACTTACGGCAGGTCTGAATGCCGGCACCCATGAAGGTATCGGGTGCACCGCCAATGGTGAGGCCAAGTTCCTTGGCAAGGCGTACCAGTTCTTTACCTTCTTCCAAATCGGCACCCAAGGGCTTTTCAGAATAAACATGCTTGCCGGCCAGCAGAGCGGCCTTGGAAACCTCAAAATGCTGATAAGGACGGGTCAGGTTAAGTACGATATCGATCTCGGGATCGGCAAATAGTTCATGCATTGTATCGTAAATTTTGGGAATGCCGTACTCAGCCTGGGCTTTTTCAGCACGTTCACGAATCAAGTCACAGACAGCAACCAGTTCCACATCTTTAAAAACTTCTTTGAAATTCTTTAAATAGATGCCGCTGATGCAGCCTACGCCAACCATACCAATTTTTTTCATGCTTGTTGTCTCCTTTGAATGAAAGATTTTAAATTAACCGAAATAGGTTCCGGAATATTTTTCTACAAGGGTTTTATCACGATCGGTGGTAAAAGTGAAGAGCCAATCATAGTTAGCTTCGGTGGAGTAGGCGGTCTCCCAACAGTTATGATTGAGCGACGGGAAGAGAATCAGCTCCGCATGACCGCCGCTGCGGTTTACGGCTTTAGCCATTTGCATGCTTTCAATGGGATCTACGACATCGTCACAGAGGCCGTGGAAGGTACGCACGGGAACATCCACCAGATTGCCAGCCATCCAACCGATACCGCCGCCGCAAATGGGCATGATAGCGGCAAACCAATCAGGGCGCAGGGCACCCAGTTCCCAGGTGCCGTAGCCACCCATGCTGTTGCCTGTCAGATATACACGTTTAGTTTGAATAAAGTTCCAGGTTCGGGTTTCTCCGACCAGATCGATTACAGAACTCATAACCTCATTCCAGTTGTTGACACTGCACAGCGGTGCCAGGAGAATATAACCACGCTCTGTCTGACGTTTTTGCAGATTCAGAAATGAGATATTGTTCCTGAGAAGTTCGGTGGTTTCACAGCGGGTTCCGGCTCCATGTAAAAAGATGACAAGGGGATAGGATTTAGATTCTGAAAAGTTTTCCGGATAGGATAGCAGATAAGTTAGATTTTTAAATTGTTTTTCGTCTAACATAATGAGTACCTTTCTTTATAGAGAAATTGTTTGAACATATTTGTCGGAACGAGTTAACCAAAAACCATTTGCAAACAGTTCAAGGGTATAATCGCCTGCAGCGTAGTCAAAGGGGAGTTCCAATGACAGGGTTTCCGGCATTGCAGTTCGGTAATAAGAGGAACTGATCTTTTTCTGAGCCATGATATCACCCTCGGAGCTTCGAAGGACTAGAGTATAGCTGTTTACACGGTAGCCATTGGTTTGAGCCTGGGGGAACGTGATATGCAAAATGTGCTCAGGAGAAAGAGTATAGGAACAGGAAAAATCAGCGGGGAAATAGGGCTTAGCTTCAGTCAAAGCACGAGAGGCAGTAAACTCAAAACTTTCCGGTTCCCAACAAGTTTTGAGCAGATACCCTTCGTGGAAAAACTGCTCGGTTAGAATATCCACCGGAAGAATGCGAACCGCATTGCGTTCATCAACTTCAACAATGTAGTACTGGGAACATTCGTAACAATCCGGCGGGATCGTTCCGTACATAAAATCAAATTCATCCAGTTCAAAATAGGAAATCGAACCGGTACCCAGAGAGGTAAAGAACTTCTGGTGGATACTGCGAGGATCGTTGATGGGGGCATGGGAGTGTCCGGAAAAGTCGATGACCTGAGGATAGTCGGTAAGGATCGGGATGATGTCATCGTTACCCCAGTTGATGCTTCCATACACGGTGTCGGTGAGATGCGGATGTTGGAAAACAAAGAAGGGGCGTCGGTTTCCGCCTGCGGCGGCTTGTTTTAAACAGGATCTTAACCAGTTTTTACGATCATCATCGATTCGGCAGTGGCGATCGGTGGAAAGGCAGATAAAGGGACAGCCACCTAATTCGAAGTAATTGTCCGGTTCCTGATCAAAGATCTGCTTGAGTCGCAGGATAGCGCCATCGACCCCATCTTCACAGAAACATTCATGACTGGCGATCGTAAGGGTGATCTTGGTTTCTGGCTTGATCACGCGGTCCAAAGATTCTTTGAATTTGCGCATTTCCTCTTCGCTGCCACGATTTACAAAGTCACCGACGGCAAAGAAAGCATCGATTTTAGGATAGGGAGTGGAAGCGGCATAATCGTAGGCAAAGCGCATTCCTTTTTCAAAGCGATCCTTTTCTAGATCCGTCTCCATTTTATAGTGGACATCACTGACAACGATGAAGCGTAATTTGGGGATAAAGGTCATGTTGAATCTCCTTTGCACAAGAGGGTAGCTAGGTTGGTGTAGATCAAACGTGAAAATTAATCAGCGAGCAGGTCTAGCATTTCGGCAAAGTTTTGAATGCGCCAGTCGCAGGGTGGATACTGGGGAACAGCAGGAGTAAGCAGATGACAGGTTTTGCAGCCTGCATTGTAACCAGACTCTAGATCGCAGACACGGTCGCCGATCATGACGGTATTTTCGGGAGTGCCGCCGTATTTTTCCATTAAATAATAGATTACATCCGGGGCGGGTTTTACGACAAATTCGGGATCATCGGCGGTGATGACATCCTTGAAGTTTTCACGGATACCGGCTACCTCCAATAAATGATAAATGGAGTCACCACGGTTGGTGAAAATGTAATTGTCGGCGCCAATTTCACGGACACGCTTTAATACCTCGGGAATCTGGGCAAAAAGGCGCACTGGCTGCTCGCTTTCAGCACTACTGTATTTTTTATAGTGAGCACGCAAATCGGGAAGCTGATACAGATCTGCATAATAATTGATGGCGTGAGGAATGGTGATCATCATTTTTTCCAGAATTTCAGTCTGGGAAACATCGTAACCGAAGTCCAGAAGAGCATTTCGCAAACAACCGGTGATGAAGGGATAGGTATCCAACAGGGTGCCATCGAAATCCCAGATAAAAAGTTTCATATTTTTCATTTTCATTTTCTCCATGAGTATTATTCGATATTCTTTTTGCTGCCGTGGGAACCGAAGATCTGCCACTCGCCGTCACCAAGAAGCTGCAGAATGGCTTTTCGCTGCTGGGCGCAGAGTTTAGGATCGGTGTCAACGGAGGTCATTAAAATGGGAGCAAACTGATTATATTCTGCCTGTTCAGCGGTGAGTCCGTGTACATTGATGAAAACATCGCCGGTGAAGACCAAACGATGCTGGCGGTCGATCAAAACAACTTCGCCGGGCAAATGGCCGCCTTGACCTTCATAAACATCAAAGTGTAGTTCTTCAAAATCAAAGGTTCCGATATAAGTGAGCGGCTCAGTGGGAGGCTGCTCGGTGCCCCACAGACCGGTGACCCGAGAGGACGATACCGGGCGGTACATGGTCAACGTTTTACACATATTGATATACGGCTTGTGTAAAGGATTCTGTTCGCGGAAACCATCCAGGCCTTCGTATTCCAAACGCAGACACTCCTTGGAACGATGGCTGGTCAAAATCTCATCGAACATAGGAAGCAGACCGCAATGATCCACATCTGCGTGGGTGATCAGGATGCGTCTTTGAATGTCTTCGAAATCCGGGATCAGCGAACGGAAGATCTGCTCCATTTCATTGCGATACACTGCATAACCGCTATCGATAAACAAATACTGATCGTTGCTGCGAATGATGAAGGTGTTGCTGCCACAGGGCGGTTCGATGATCGTAATGGAAGTCTGGTCGGTAATGGTATGGTGACTGATGCGGGGTGAAAAATGCTCACCGCGAGATTTAGCCAGCAGATCCGCAAAACGACTGATGCTGTCAAAGGTCTTATAGGGAGAAAGTCCCTGTTCATCCAGTGTCTGCATAGCCAGATTGGCATTGACCAGCAGATCATTACGAACGGAATCGCTCAACCCCATGGTCTTCACTAGAGCATTCACAAAGGAATTGTAAAAGATGCTGTTGTCGAATACCTTTTCCGAATGATTATAATCGATGACCCGTACCCGGCACAGCTCCTCGGCATCGCGAATGAAACGGGCAACCTTATCGTAGTCCTCCACAAACAGACCCATTTTGAAATATTGATAAGCAGACCCATTTTCTTGAGAACTGATATAAGAAATATTGAAATGGTACTGGGAGATCAAATTCAGCACATCGGTTACACTGCCGGGTACGTCCCGCAGGCGAAACTCCAGCAGAACAATACTCTTCTGAGTGGAATTTCCCTGTAAATAACCGATTTGTGTCAGCTGACGGTCAGCCTCATCCAGCTGTTCGGGGCTGCCCTCAGCATCAATAAAAAGTGTATGGGAATCGACAGCTTTGTTATAGCTGACGCGGGTAATGTTGATTCCAAGAGAAGCCAGACATTTACTGGCCTTCAAAAATGCACCGATATGATCGGGCATGGTGGTAATAAAAGTACGTTTCATAAAAATTCACCTCGACAGGATTATAACACACAATTGTTTGTCAGGCAATAAAGTCATTATTATGAGTTGCGAATCGGTGAAACCGGTGTTATAGTAAGTATAAAGCAGAAAGGTTCGTCCGGTTCCCGCGCGGCGGGAATTAGGACGATGTGATAGAGGTGTGCGAAAATGAAGTTGGAAAGGAAAGCAGATCACAAGACTCGTTTGATCATCAATCAGTGTAAGATCCCGAAGAAAAAGTGGCGTTACGGTTTTCGATCCAGTGCGGCGACGGGCTGTGGATGGGTGGCTGCTTATAATGCGCTGCAGCTGTTGGGGTATGAGGCAGAGCCGCGAAAGTTGATCCGTTTGTTTGCATGGATGATGCCGCTGATCAATGGTAATTTTGGGACGGTGTTTTGGTGCCTTCCGATATTTTTTAAAATGCATGGTTTTAGGATCAAGGTATCTCTTCGCAGGAAGAAATTTGATGAAATGGTCCGTAGTGCCGATGTGTGTGTGCTTTCCTATTCCTGGCATCGAAAGTGGAAATATGGGGCGCATTATGTGACGCTGCATGAGAAGAAAGGTCAAGTGATCGGGTATAATACCTATACGAATTCCACCGGACCGAATGTGTATGGTGAGAGTTTGGCAGCGTTTTTGAAGGAGCGTAAGTATTTTTGGCCGATGCTGATTGCCATTAAGGATCGGAAAGAATGAAAGTTCAGAAAGGATGAGGTAATATGTGTAAAATGAAAATAATGCTTTTCATGCTGTGTGTTATGTTGCTCCTAGGACTATGTGGGTGTGATAAACAAGTAATCGATGAAACAGCCGAAATGAATTCCTTTGTCACAGAGATGGCTGCAGAAGATGTTGACGAGCTTCCTGGAATCGACATATATATTCAAGCAGCTCAACCTCTGCGGGATGCAAAGAATTTGAAAGTAGAGTTGACCACTGAAAAAGCTATTACGGTTGATACAGGAGATTTTAAGGTGGTTTCCAATCAGGAGCTCATCTTGACCAACATTGGCAAGGAAGACTTTGCTGCCAGTATGGCTGAAGAACTGGAAATTGGCGATTATTACGACGAATTTACAGAGTACTATGAAGATGGCGTACTATATGTTAATATCTATGATGTCGACTATTTCAAAGGTAATATGACTGAGGAGAATTTCCTGGACAGATTTGCACCAGCTGTTTTGTTGAACGAATCTCTTTATGGTGAAATTTCCACTGAAGAAACCGAAGCGGGTGTAACACTGACTTTTTCAAATCCCACTGGTCCGGAAGCTTGGGCCTTACCAGAGGGGGCAGAATTTATGAATGCTGTCGGCATTGCCAAGGTTAATGCCAATGGTACGTTAACTAAAACAACATACACCATAGAATATATTCAAGGTAACAGCGTCATTTCTATGGAAATCACAGCTGAGTCTGAAATCTATGATGAGGAAGTTCTCAAGGCACCTCAAGAGATTACAATATACAAAGAGGTCGATTCTATTGAAGCGCTTCGACTTTACGATATGGCTATACTGTATCTCTATAGTGCGGAGACTGCTTCTTCTACTATCAACCAAACTATCGTCAGCCAGGCCGCTGGCTATTCTTCATCTGAACAGATCATGTTACATTATGATGGTACTGGTCAGGAGCATATTTCGGACATCCAGTATACTACTACCTCATTGTATAGTTCTTATGATACTGATACCTTCAGCCAAACTGAGCATTTTCAAAATGGAATGTACACTTACTGCGAAGCAGGGGGGGAGCCTGAGGAAGACCCTGATATCACTCCAGAGGACATGTTAGAATATCTCCAAGGGTACTTCAGTGATAATTTGCCTGCCATAGATTTCATTATTTCCGCTGAATCAGAGAATGTCAATGGTCTGGTGTACTTGGAAATGGAGTTGGATGAAGATTGGGGCGATCAGATGTGTGATTATACTTCCTATCTGCTTTTCCAGAAAGAAGAATTTCTGAATGATTATGCCTCTGACTATAAAACTACTACCGCTACCTATTATATGGTCTTGGATTCTGCTATCGGGTTACCTTTGGCCGCCGGATCCTCCTATACGGGGGTTCATACCATTGACGGTATAGATTATGAGTTGAGTCTGGAAATTACTCAATCTTACTGTTTGGGCGATTTCAGTACTTATGAGAAAATAACCGGAGAAAATCTGCCAGAGAAAGAGCCTGAGATACAAGCTACTCCCTTGTTCTACCATATCACAGGCGCAGAGGGGCAGGAGATGTACTTGATGGGTACCATTCACGTGGGTGACAACAAAACTGCTTACCTTCCAGATGAAGTCTACGATGCTTTGGAGACTTCTGACGCACTGGCTGTGGAGACGGACATCATAGCTTTTGAGGAAGAGATTGAAGCTAATCCAGAGTTTGCTAGTCAAATTGCCATGACCTACTTGAATTCCGAGGGTAATACTGTAAAAGAGCAGTTGGATGAAACTGTATACGATAAGGCAGTTAAGCTACTCAAAGCCAGTGGTAATTATAGTGCCAATATGGAATACATGATTCCCTATTTTTGGAGTTCATCCATTGAAGATTTCTACATGTCTTTGAGTAATCTTCAGTCTGAAAAAGGATTGGATATGCGTCTGCTGAAGCTGGCAAAGGAACAGAATAAAGAAATTAGGGAGGTAGAATCCACTCAGTCAAATATTGAAATGCTTGTCGGTTTTTCCGATGAGCTGCAAGTAATGCTGTTGGAGGAGACCATCGGATATACCGTTGAGGAATACTTTGCTGAGATTCAAAATCTTTATGATTTATGGTGTACCGGAGACGAAGCTGCACTTAGAGAGAAGCTAAATGAAACACCCCAAGATTTAACTGATGACGAAGCTGCTCTCTATGATGAATACTTAGATGCCATGATCATTCAACGGAATGAGGATATGCGGGATGTGGCAGTTTCCTATCTAGAAAGTGGTGATACTGTGCTATTTGCTGTAGGTCTTGCCCATTTACTTCAAGAAAATGGTCTAGTAGATAGCCTGAGGGAAGCTGGTTACACAGTTGAGCCGATTACATACAGTTGAAATAAAAACATTACTGACTTTCAGTAATGTCGTTCATCTTGAAAATCATGAGAAAAAGTGTTCGTGATCCATGGAGAAGAAAAGAGCGTAGCAATGAGAAAAATGTGTATATTCCAACATGGATACGAAGGACGAATTGCAGGAATTGGATTTGAAACCGGAAGAAATGAAAATGAAGTTATTGAAATGAGAGAAAAGGTGCATTGGATGATGCACCTTTTTTGATAGGAAAATTTAATTATAATAAAAAAGAACGATGACATGAAAGAAAGTTGAAGGTATAATGGAGAAAAGGAGCACTGAAAATGGAAAAGGAAATTTTATTTGAGACAAAGCGATTGATCGTGCGAGAGATTCTGGAGCAGGATGTAGAGAAATTAGCGGAAATGGCTTCGGACGGCAGTTGGCAGGAAGTAGGCTTGGATACGGAATGTCGATCATGGATCAAAGATTGGATATGGGAAGCACAGGCATTATCAAAGACGAATGATCCGCGAAAGGATTATTTAGCCTATGTCTGTGTGCTGAAGGAATCTATGGAAGTGATTGGATTGGTGGGCTGCTCGTATTACCAAGACTTAAAAGAAGTTGGAATTACATACTGTGTGGGCAGTGCCTATAGAAATAAAGGATATGCGCAGGAAGCGGCAAAAGCATATGCAGAGTATGTGTTTGCACAATATGAAGTACCTAAGTTAATTGCTACGATCAAGGAAGATAATATTTCCTCGTGGAAAGTAGTCCAGAAGGCTGGTTTTGAACTTGAAACGATCAAGTGGTATCAGGATATAAATGATGAGAAAAAGGAATTGTACCGATTTTATGTGTTGAAAGGAACGGCAGAAGATGAATGATTTTTTGAATGAGTTATGTATTCCCAATACAATTCTGGAGTTGATTGCAGAAAAGTCATACGAAATTGATGATGTGGGACACTCAGGGTCCACGATATTGACTTTTGAGGATATGGTGTTAAAAATCGAACTGCATACATCGAATATAGATGAAGCGGTGGAAAACATGCGGTGGATGGGACTGCGCGTGCCAGTTCCGCAGGTGATCTGCTATGAAGTAATGGATGGGAAAAGTTATTTGTTAATGAGCAAAGTGGATGGCAAGATGAGCTGCGATCCCTATTATATGGAACATCCGGACGAGATGGTGGAACTCTTGGCAGAAGGTTTGAAGATGTTGTGGAGCGCCGATATCAGCGGAGGCAGGCAGAGCTGGAGCCTAGAGGGAGATCTGGAAAAGGTTCGCGAAAGTCTGGACAGAGAGTGGGAGCCTGGTAGAACAGTCATTTCGCCAAGTGGAGAAGTTTTGAAATCGCCGGAAGAAGTAATGAAATGGATGGAAGACAACAAGCCTGAAGTTGAATTAGCATTGTCTCATGGAGACTATTGTCTGCCGAATGTATTCCTAAAAGATAGAAAAGTGAGTGGTTTTATTGATCTGGGTGCTAGTGGTGTAGCCGATAAGTATTTGGACATTGCGGATTGCTATTGGAGTTTGAAACACAATTTCAATGGTTTCTTTGGTGGAAAAGTGTATGAAGATTTTGATCCCAATCTATTGTTTGAAAAGCTGGGACCGGAGATCAATGTAAAGAAGGTTCAATATATACTGTTTATCTACCATTTGGCTTATAAGTATACTTCGGATACATATTTGATGTGAAAAGGACGATATCGGATATAGGAGGGAAAAATATGGCGCAGTTAATAATGAATTGGGAAAATGATAGTGTCGAAGCTAAAGAGCCTGCTCTTCCGGCTGGGATCGAGGTTAAAATTTTCCCGAAATTGGAGAATGCACTTGCCGCATGGCAGGATATCGTGAGATATCTGGACGAGAATGGTCAACTGGATACCAGTGGAGAGTATTATAAAATTGCCATGTTGGATTATCCCAACTATGAAGACGAGTTGTGTTATTTTCTGCTCGTGCA
>JAZQUJ010000157.1:0-68826 GCA_045631245.1 Bianqueaceae bacterium | reverse complement strand
TATTATCATGTTAATCTTAAATCTTTCTTTATTTTCTTTGACATCCTGTCAAACCAACTCCACCGACACCCTCGCCTACGATCCAATATCCCCCGAAGAGGCCAAAACCCTCATGGATACTGAGACTGATTATGTCATTTTAGATGTGAGAACCGCCGAAGAATACGCCGAAGGCCACATTCCAAACGCAGTCAATCTGGATCACGAAGATGTACCCTCCAAAGCCGAAGCCATGCTTCCGGATAAGGATGCCCTGATCCTTGTCTACTGCCGAAGCGGACGCAGAAGCAAAATTGCTGCTGAAGCACTGGTTGAACTGGGATATACGAATGTGAAAGAGTTTGGCGGTATTATGGATTGGCCGTATGAGATTGTGAAATGATGCATAAAACAGATCGACCGCATCCCTTCAAACTTCGGAAGAGATGCGGTCTTCGTTTTCCATAAGACGACTCCTACTATACCGTCTCAAGCAATATCGAAAACAAATTTCACAAACTTTCTGGCTTCATCATAGACACTATCATTTATGTCTTTGTATTGTTCGAATACTTTTTCTAACCACTCATTCCCATGGCCGCCTATATCGGGTATAAATCTTTCTATCTCGCCACACTCAGTAAAATAAATATTACGATCGTTTAAATAAACTTTAATTTCATTATACAACCTAAAACAGTCCCCCTGTGGTAAGGCGCTTTTACCACTATTTTTTAACAGCTTAAAAGGACTAATATTTTTAATAATTTGTCGAATTTTTTCTGCAGTATTATCAGTCATATATCGATCAGTAGTAAAAATACTATTAATCTCTCTTTTTATTTCATCCTGAGTTTTTACTTGATGGTTTGTATTTTCTACAAATTCAGTTAGAAAATCCGCATGTGTTTCACGTATAGTCTCATAACTATTATTTTCTATAGAATCTAGAAGTTGTTTTAGGTTATCCTTATTATTTATAATATCTATATCGCCAATCACAGTATACTGAATGTGTAGTTGTTTCAATAACGGAATAACTTTTTTAAAATGATGTTTTCCTCCTACTGCGCAGAATAAAGTATTTTGATATTTTATTGCATCTAAATTTTCTAACAACGCGGAATAAAACTTGCAATCACTCTCATTTTCACATAGCACTAATTGAGAATAAAACAAGCCATCTAGTATATTAGTATATTTTAAATTTCTATCATTTGCTATGTTAGAAATACTTTCATTTTTGATTAGGCTAAAAGTATTCGTGTTTTCAATTCTATCAATCTTAATTATCTTAACTCTTGATGAATCTGTCTCAACCACCCCCTTTATAAAATCTAAATTGTGTGTTGCAATAAAACATTGCTTATCTTTTGATAATTCAACAATGTTTTTTCCGATCAATTTTGCTTGAGGTGGATGCAAAAAAGATTCTGGTTCATCTATCAAGAACAAGGAATGTTCGTTTATTATAAGAGAAGCCAAGACCGCAATGACACTTCTTATTCCATCACCTTGGTCTTGTAGCTTTTCTTCTTTTCTAAGCTTATTTAATGAATCTCGTTTATTTGCATTTATTGCATTATTAATATCTTCGCTTTTTCCGATACGATACTCCTTTACCATATTATCATTTTCATAATATGGGAATACCTCAATAGATTTTTCAAAAGCTATCGTGAGCATCTGATTTAATAACAATATAGCTTCCGAATTTTCCTCCAACTTTTTCATAATATTCAAACAACTTTTGTGAATAGTAGAATTAAAACTAATCGGTCTCGTCAAATTTAAACGATTTTCTGTTGTTAATAGAGAAAACAAAGCCATATAAAATGACTTAATGTTGTCTGCATAATTCTTGAAATCATCAACACTAAAGCCATAGCTACTAGTTTCATCAACAGGTACATAATAATTTCCATCATTATCCTTAGAGACATTTTTTTCAAAATATGCCTCTAACTGTTTTGAACTAAAGCCACTTGTTTGATAATCCACTTCGTCAATTAACACCTTATTTCCACCATAATTGATTAAATCTTCTCTTAAGTCTTTTATTGTTCGACTTTTACCAACATTATTAGCACCGACCAACAATATTATATCGTTGTCGTTAAATTCAATTTTCTGTCCATTCTTGAACCTAATACTTTTTACAACAATCGCTGGATATTGAACACTTTCCATATTGGTTCTCCCCTTTAAAGAAATTAAGTTTCCTTTTATTTCATACAAATTCGACTGGATCTATTAAAACTTCTATTATTAAATCATTCATCCTCATCCTCTGAATCAACAGTAGTTTCAACAATTCTATCAATTGAAAGGCTTTGACGATACTGTTCTGCCAGCATAGTACGTTTGAATTCTGCTGTAGGAGCCAAATTTGATACTAATTCTTCCAACTCGTCTAAAGAAACATTGAAGAACTCTTTCCGCAGATTAACTTTGTTAACACGGCGATCATTTAGCATCTCATGAATTTTATGTTCCAAAGCTGCTGCATCATCAGAGAAAATAAAACTGTGTACATCAAAGGGAAATGGAACACTTGCATCCCCAAGTTCATTAATGCGCTCCTGCGGTTCCATACGACGTGTCATACCGATTTTGAACACCTCATCGCCAAAGGAACCCAGATTACTAATCACATAGACATTACCAGCTTTACCATTTTGAAGAGTCGTGATAGTATCCTTTTTCTCCTTAACTGCACCAAGTTGCGCTTGCAATTCTGCAAGACGAGCTTCCAACTGTGCAACTTTATCAGGTTCTGCTGAAGATAGCATTTCTTCGATCTGCGTAATCTGTCCCTGAAATTTACTCTCTTCTTTTTCGATTTTCTTTTTTTCAGCCTCTAAAGCACGACGTTCCTCTGCTTCCTGTCGCATTTGTTCGCGAATAGCTCTCTGTTCCTCTTTGGCGCGTTCCTTCTGAACATAATATTCATACTCAATTTTGACAGCTTCCTGGAAAAAATAGTTAATCTCACCAATGAATTTCTTCATAGTAGGAGCAATACTTTGGTTTCCAGAAGTAGCGATTTCAAAATATTTTTCCGTTACTTTATTGATATTACTAAGCGCATCTTCAAGTTTTCCATAATTGATACTGTAGAGCACATTCTGTAACTCAGCACGCAATGCAATTACCATCAATTTATAAATAGTAACATTGGCCTTTGTGGTATATCGATCCTCGTACTTTTTTAAGAGCTCTTCAATTTGCTTATCATTTTGTCGGTATCTTTTCCTTAGATCCTTCATTCCGAGGCATTGGAGATCCAAAATAACAGTAGGTGAAATAAAAGCATCAATTTCCTCAACCATACTATCAAGTTGTAGGTCATTGCTGAATTCACCAGCATCATATGTATCAATTGCATTTTGAATTGCTCGCAAGAGTGTTCGGCATTTTTCCACCTTCTTAATAGAGGACTTCTCACTTTTCTGTGCTTTTTCTTCCTCCATCTTGGCTACAGATAAATTAGCTTCGGCAGTCTGCAGCTGTATCGTGGTGTCAGCCAGTTTTTTATCCGCAGCATCTTGTTCACACTTAATAGCCGCAAGAGCCTGTTCCATGCCGTCTGACTTTGCCTTCTCTACAATAGAATCATATAGTGCTTGTTGATCTACAAGTTGAGTATTCAACTCAGCTAAGCGAGCTGCCGTACTTTTTTCACGTTCTTCTATCTGTTCAATTTGAACACGACGATGCGCTAACGACGCACACTCATTACAAAGACCATTTTGCAGTTTTAAAAAAAGGCCTTTTTTTCCACAGTTACTACATTTAGCCATAAAAATACCCCTTTTTATAATAATAAAAATAAACGAACTTAAACAAATACTTCCATCACTTCTCTTTATTTTACCATAAAAATACAAAGTAATCAACAGCACCTACTAATCAGAATATTCAATATAAGGAATCTAATTAATATTCTCTTGTTCAAGAGTTTACCATCTCAACAAAAAGGCCCGTACCTTTCAGCACGAGCCCATCTCATCCATAAATCTTTCTTTTACTATCTCCCATACACCATTAATACGACCTTTTCTCCTCGACTATTTCTTCGAAAAAAACAGCATGCCTCAACGAATAAAATTTCTTCTAACATAAATATCTTCTTTCCCTCAAATATAAGAATGAAACACCCTCAAAAACCCTTCCTCTACTTCCTCAAATCCCCGAAACCCAAACTCCGGCTCACTCTTCAGTTCCGGCTCCTCCTCTGCCAATCGGGTATCCATCAACACCTTAAACTCATAGTAAAGCATCGCATCATCAACCTCAAACACCCGAACCTTCTCTTCCTCCGTCAATTCCGCCCCCAAATACTTCCGCCAGATCGCCTCCTGCAGCGGTTCCTCAATCTCCAGATACTTTGGCAGTTCCTGTTTCACCGGCCGCGTCACATCCGACAGATACGCCTCGCTGGCATCGTGCAGCAAACACGCCAGCTGCACCCGCTCCGAATATCCTCTCGCCTTCGCCTCCCGGGCGCAATTGATACAGTGCTGGCCCACCGAATAAAAACTTCTAAAATGCCCATTCGCCCGGCACAGCATACTCAGCGCATGCGCAATATCCAAAATATCGATCCGTTCCGCTTCCGGATGCACCGGATCGAACATCACGCCGGTAAAAGTCTTAATACTACTCATACTATCACCCCCATACCTATTGTACTGCCCTTTTCGGCTCCCGTCAATTCATCCTCCATATTTAGACCACAGATCCACTCCACAGCCAAAGATCCCCCGCGCCGTAGGCGCAAAGATGACGATGGCTCCAGCCCTGACCGAGTATTTCGGTTAGAGTTGGAGCCAAAATAATGTTCCAGAAATGTAAGAAGAAAGCCGCTGGCCCTTCAACGCTCTTCTGCAGTTCCTCGCGTCATGTTGGCATCTCTGGTAATACACAACGGCATCCATCAAAATTGACCATTGATAATTTAGTACAAATAACTGGTAAAAAGAAGAAGAAAATTTATTAAAAAATAAAACAAGAAAAATGACTATCCTTTTGCTTGAAGATGAAGTTAATAAAGCTTTTGATCTTCACCATGAAAAATAACGCAAATATGATTTTAGGCTACCAAACCTATATTGATTAATGGTAGAACACAAAACTCTTCCTGCGTAAATAAAAAGAGAACCCTATCGAGTCCTCTATTCATCCGCCCCATTTGTACGTTTTGTTGCTTTAATTAGTTTACAAGTGATGGCGATGATAATTATTAGAATTAATCCTGTACCTAATATCGTTGCCAACACCGGATTTTTAAAACAGATCTGATCAAACCATGTATGAATATTTCTCTTTGTTATGTAATATCCCCACATACTCAATAGCATTATGGAAACAATCACAAGATTTCCCCACCATACGATAGGATATTTTTGAAATATTGTAGCATTGGGCTCACTTGTAGATACAATTTTTAATTTCGTCATCTTGCTAACACAGAACAAAAAAACAAAAATCAAATTCAAGATGCATAATCCCCATATAGAACCCACAATCATAATTTTTAATACTGATATTCCCTGGTTTGCAAAAATATTGTCAAGTGAACTAATACCACCAAAAATCAAAAATGCAAGTGCTGTGAAAATACTTACCATAGTAAGCAACTGCTGACTTAGGTCTTTCGAAAGCTCATCCTTAATCGGACGCATTTTTTTATTGAACTTTTCTTCATATTCAGCATCACTCTGTTTCAAAGCGCTATATTGTTGATGTGCCAAATTTATATGATCCCAAATTTTCAGAATTACTTTTTTAGTATCCTGCAAGTGTTTCTTATTTTCACCCCGAGCTTTTGTAATAAACTCATTAACTTCTTTACCCTGAGAATAATTTACTACAGCAATGATATTGGAGTTAATCGTTCCCATAATATTAGTTGCTTCTTCTGCCGTATGATCATTATAGCATGCATAAATCATATTACTGATAGGAGCATATAAGATTCGGTCATAGTTGCTTATATATTTATAAATATCTTGAAAAACCGCATCCTTTTTAAAATTATTATTATCCGTTAAAAGAGCCTTGCATAATGCCTGAACTTTTTCATTCATTTCTTCTGTAAGGTCTTTATCATCAAAATTAAATTGTACATTTCCTGTCGTCTTGTTTATGTTAATTTTCAGATTTGGCATGCTTTATCCCTCGGTAAAATAATTTTTTATACTACTTTGAGAAATCACATTATTATATCCTGGAACATATGCATCAAGCCAAGGCAATTGGTGATGCGTAATATCAACTAGTGCAGATGCAGAATATCTGGCACACTCATCAACAATATCATTAATTATTTCTTGATCATCATTACGAATAACCACAGCATTAGTAGGTCTTCCAAAAACAGGAATATTGGAACTTCCAAAAATTTTATATTTTTGATATACCTCTGGCACTACTGGCCCAAAATCCCACGCTTCTATTTGCTCAGCAAAACAGGGGTGCCCTCTTGACACCAAAAATTCCGCCTGAACAAAATACAATATTTTTTGTAATTTCAAGTTACTAATACTACGATTCTTTGAATGACATCTTTCGATGATATAACGAGCAACACTTAATGCTCTATACATTTTCTTTTCCTCACAATCTACACACAAACTCATTCATATATAATATTCTCTTGTGTAGTATAATTATAACATATTTGTCAAGTTTTTATTATAACCTGCAATAAACAAATAAATAAGCTCTCGAGACAACGATTACTTTTAACCTCACCCCACAACCAATTTATTTGTCTTCTTCAAAAACCGCGCCGGAATCGGTCGATCCAAGCGCCATGTGAGATTCATCGGTCTAGATCCCTGATGCTGAACGTAGTTTGCTGTTCCGAGGTAGGTATAGGCTCCAGCACCATTTGTGATACGATCCGCCTTAAACTCGCGGACAAAGAACAGAACCTTACTACCACGTTCTTTATGATGAATATAGCGCTGTCCAACAGAACCGGTATCATTGGTTGTACTCTGACTCTGCCAGTGAAATAAGCATTCATTGATCGAGTAGTCGTGATACATAGTTGTCGGAGAGTAATCCTTATCAGATTTGTTCAGCGTCACGAACAGAACATCAATCTGCTTGTCCGGCAACCATTTTACGCCTTCACGCACAGTAGCCGGCTTCATGAAGTCCATAGCTACCAGCAGCTGATCACGGGTATATGTGCAATACAGATCCAACGGGCAATCAAACCCCAAATCACCAGGCTCATCAATAAAGTCAATCTGTTCATAACGATATTGGAGTAGATGAATTAACTCACCTATCAGTATCGTGCTATCCGACAGCGCATAGAGGTTGTCCAGACCTCTTCATCATTTCAGGAATCTGCACTCTTACCTCATACAGCAGGGGACGGACTTTTCTTATAAATTATTATACTGCTTTCGCTCACCTTCTTCAACCAAACATTCCCCCCAACTTAACATAAATGTCAAATTTTCGTAAAAATTTGCAGTTATTGAAAACCTACAATCTCCAATAACTGCATTTCTTATACCAAAATTACTTCTTCAATTTTTTCAAATATTCCTTCCTATCCACACACACCCTATAACTCTCCATAGTCCCCGACAATCGGATCCCCATCAACGCCTTAAACTCATAGTAAAGCATCGCATCATCAATCTCAAACACCCGAACCTTCTCTTCCTCCGTCAATTCCGCCCCCAAATACTTCCGCCAGATCGCCTCCTGCAGCGGTTCCTCAATCTCCAGATACTTCGGCAGTTCCTGTTTCACCGGCCGGGTCACATCCGACAGATACGCCTCGCTGGCATCGTGCAGCAAACACGCCAGCTGCACCCGCTCCGAATATCCTCTCGCCTTCGCCTCCCGGGCGCAATTGATACAGTGCTGGCCCACCGAATAAAAGCTCCTAAAATGCCCATTCGCCCGGCACAGCATACTCAGCGCGTGCGCAATATCCAAAATATCGATCCGTTCCAATTCCGGATGCACCGGATCGAACATCACGCCAGTATATGTCTTAATGCTACTCATAATATCACTCCCCCCGTGCTTATTGTACTTACTTTTCGGATTCACGTCAATTCGTCAGGCATATTTAAGATGGCGTATACACGATATAGACGGAAGATACAGGATGCGCCGTGGGCACAAAGAAGACGATGGCTACTGCTGTGATCGAATTGAATATGGACTACAATTTACACCGAATGGCATACGAACTTATAAAGGAATCTATGAAATGATTTCCACCGGAACAGAATCATGTTTTCTCATGACCGGAATAGCGATTTTCTGTTACCGGAATGCTGGCTCCAAACACCGGAATGGTGGCTCTCAAAGTCTGGACTACTAGCTCAATGGGAGCCGGAATACTCATATCATCCCTTGCAAACGTGCTTGACGAGTATGCTATCCTTGCTGAAGAAATATTCTATTTATTGATCGAATATGATAATTACATCTTCCACAAATTTTGTGATTTGGCTGATAGGGAAGACTTTTCTGATTTCACCGAATTTGAGGAGGAATAGAATTCTATAAAATAGGAAGAAGCGGTTATTGGGTAAATCCAGATAACCACTTCTTGTTAATCCAATATTCGTACTTATTATTGAATTGCAAATAGAGTTTTTGATAATCATGCAGAAATTTCACACAAAAAGTTTATCCCTTGCTCAACGCGCTTTTTCACTTGAACCAATTTCTGAAACTCATATCGACCTGCAGCTCCATGAGTTCCATCACTCAAAACATGGAACAATTCAAGAATATTGGTGATATCAGCCTCAGCAAAATCAATAATGCTGCTATGAATATCTATATTCCTCATCATATATTTGATTTTTTCTCTTCTTGTAGCATTGCCTCTGTCCGTCTTTTCGCAGTCCGGATTAAAGACAAACACGTTAGAATCTGGTGCCTTTAACTCAATAAATTCTGTGAATATCTCTCGCGCACTGGTGCAGAAATGTCGTGCTGCATCAGGATTTTGCGGACTCATCGCAAAAACAGCCCCTCGCCAACGATTATTGAGGTCCTCAGATACATTCAAAAGTTTATTTCCTATTTCAATATCCTCAATATTTTCGTCTGAAAACTGATCATTTTGAATAGCGTTAGCAGTAATTAGACTATTAACCTGCTCTTGTTCTACCAAATCAAAAATATGCTCTTGCTGCGGAGTTACGACACAATCCCCATATATACTATCAATATCAGTATAATACCGATGCATGGTACTAAGCGAAATGGCGTAAGCACTTTTTACTGTCGTGTGAGATTGCAATCTACTTAGCTCACGTGCGATTGTATTTCGATTATGTTGCACTTTCGTATTATATTTCCGTAGCTCGCGGTTCATTTCACTCTCAAATTTTCTTGTTGCCTTGTTAATCTCACTTTTCATATCTCGTTCAGCTTTTCGCTGAGCTTGTCTAAGTTGAGATTTAAAGCTGGACATATTAAAACTTTTGGCCACTGTTTTCATCTCCTGTTATGCTATCAAAAAAAGATTCAATTTCCTTTTTCACGTCCTTTATTTCCTCCACATATAGTAACAGCTCACGATCTTCTGGTATTTCCACTCCATGCACTAACAGGTTTCTTATTTTTTTCAAATGCCAATACACTTCCCTTGTGCTGTTGGGCACATCTATACATCTTAACAGTCTTGACATTGCATCTCTGTTTTTGGGTAAATTTGAAAAACCAAAACGGCATGCAAAATCTTCCAACATGCGTTCCAACTTAATCCACTCTGTAAGAAATTTTCCAATACAAACCTCATTGATATGATTTTCGTTCAACGGATCTTTACTTGCTCTAATTTTTATAATTTCAATACTTTCTTTGCGATTATCCAAAGAGTATAGATCCATTATTTGATCAGCAATAGCGCCACTTGATGAACTAAGTTGGAGCTTCCCCAAATCATTATCGACTTTCTTTTTTGTTAATCTGTTCTGCCTCTGTAATACTTTAAACAGTGTCTCGACATCACCAAGAACCATTTCGCTGTCAGGCACAGTTTTCTCAGCAAATTTATAAATGTAATCTGCGAGTTGATAATGATTTAAAAACGTTTCTTTTTCAGAGGCCATTCTTAATTCAGAAAGACGCTGTAGGCGTTGCAAAGATATTTCTCCAGCTATAACCAAACCATTAATTTCGTCCAATGCCTCATATTCATCAAAAGAAACTTTACCTTTCTTTTGTTTATACGCTAAATCATGCTCCACCTCCGCCCAAGCATGCATAAGCAAAGAAGCCACTTGTATCTCTACCTTGTATAATCTCCCCTCATGCTCATACTCAATACGGTAATGCCTTGCACTGTACCCTTCAAACCTATTGGTATATACATCATTGCCTTTTCTATCTTCGGGGAAAGTTTTAATCTTTGTTACAGAAAAGCTATTCTTTATCAAAGACTCTACTCGTCCAACATCATTGGGGAAATATAGCGCCACTCGTAGTCCAATAAGATCGACAATGTCAAAATATATATCTTCCTTGTTTTTGTATTTTTTCTCATTATTTCTATCAATGAGTTTCTCTTTTAACCTTCCAGGATCTTTTACTCTTGAAGTAACTAATGCCATAACACCCGAATCATTTAATTTTGTTTCGAGCAACTTATGTACATTTCTTTTAACTTTTTCGTATAAATCTACTTCGTCGTAAAATTCTTTAATGAATTCATTAATCACTTTGTTTTCCATTATCCCACCACCAACTTATTTGTCTTTTTCAAAAACTTCGCCGGAATCGGTCGATCCAAGCGCCATGTGATATTCATCGGTCTAAATCCCTGATGCTGCACGTAGTTTGCTGTTCCCAGATAGGTGTAGGCTTCAGCACCATTCGTGATCCGATCCGCTTTATACTCACGGACAAAAAACAGAACTTTGCTACCACGTTCTTTATGATGAATATAACGCTGTCCAACAGAACCGGTATCATTGGTTGTACTCTGACTCTGCCAATGGAACAAGTTTTCATTGATTGAGTAGTCATGATACATAGTGGTCGGAGAGTAGTCCTTATCAGATTTATTCAGCGTCACAAACAGTACATCAATTTGCTTATCCGGTAACCACTTCACGCCCTCACGCACAGTAGCCGGCTTCATAAAATCCATAGCTACCAACAACTGATCACGGGTATATGTGCAATGTAGATCCAACGGACAATCAAAACCCAAGTCAACAGGTTCATCAATAAAATCAATCTGTTCATACCGATATTGAAGCAGACTTATTAGCTCACCCATCAGTGTCGTGCTATCGGACAGCGCATAGAGGTTGTCCAGTACCTCTTCGTTATCCCAGGAACCCGCACTCTTACCCCATACAGTAATATAGAACATCTGAAGCATGCGCTTTTCAACATCGCTCAAAGCGGCAAAATTTACATTATCCAGGCGAGGAAGAATATCTAGTAAGAAGGATATCCAACGTCTGGAGTCGATCACAGCAAGACGTGCAAAGGCCTTGGTGATCGTTTCTTCTAGCGGTTCCTCGAAATCCTTGATGACATCTGCTCTGGCACAAAGACGAGAGAATGATGTAAACTTATAGATTGCTCTCGTGTCCAGATGATAATAATCCAGGAAATTCTTCAGAGTAAGCTCTAATCCGCTATCCTCTTCAAAGGTGGCAACACGGGATACCAAGCCTGCCGTATTACCATAGGAAGCTCGGATGTTATCAAGAATATATTTAGCAGCTTTCTTTTCCAGCTGAATATAGCAACCCTTCGGCACAGAAACAAAACCATCCTTAATTTCGCGGGTTACACTGCGCGTGGTGTTACTCAGCAGCGCCGCAAACTTATCTTCAAAGTTATATTTTTTATTTGCCTGACCGATAAAGTCCAAAACAGTTAGGCATTCTTTATCTTCAGCCAAACGCAAGCCACGGCCTAACTGCTGCAAGAATATGGTCAGGGACTCTGTTGGACGCAGGAAAAGAACGGTGTTGACCTCAGGAATATCAACGCCCTCGTTATAGATATCTACAACAAAGATAAAGCGTACTTCGCCCGCAACCAAACGCTGCTTGGCATTTTTTCTTTCCTCATCAGGAGAATGTCCGGTCAGGAACATAGATGGAATATTGTGCTCATTGAAATAGCGACACATAAACTCCGCATGCTCAATGGAGACACAGAAGCCGAGACCCTTAACATCGTTGATGTCGGTCACATATTTCAACAAAGAACTCACGACAAGGTCAGCACGACGGTTGGCCATTGCGCCGCTGAATGTGTAAACCTTAGTCAGCTCACCTTTGTCGTAACCTCCAGCACTCCATTTGAGCGTATCCAGATCAACAGTATCGGTAACGCCGAAATACTGGAACGGGCACAACAGCTTACGATCAATAGCTTCAGGCAAACGAATCTCCGCCGCAATACGATTGTTGAAGTACGGCAGAATGCTCTTACCGTCCATACGTTCCGGGGTGGCCGTCAATCCGAGCAGAATCTGCGGCTGATAATACGCCAAGAGCTTCTGGTATGTAGGTGCCGCAGCATGATGGAACTCGTCCACGATGATATAGTCATAGAAATCAGGCGCCGTCTTTGCGGTAAAATCCTGGGAGTTAAAGGTCTGAATAGAAATAAAGAGATTTTCAATGCTGTCTGGCTTGTAGTTGCCGACAAACATCTCACCAAAGTTTGCATCCTTCAAAACCGCACGGAAAGTGTATAAGCTTTGTTTCAGAATCTCTTCACGATGTGCCACAAACAGCAAACGACAGGGCTTTCCCGGATTTTGCTTACGGAAGCGTTTATAATCCAGTGCAGAGATAACCGTTTTACCGGTACCGGTTGCCGCAACAACCAGGTTGCGGTTATAGCCACGCACCTTGCGTTCTGCTTCCAGCTTATCCAGAATCTCCTGCTGATAGGAATATGGCATGATATCCATGGTGTAGACTTCAGGATTGTTGCCGTCTATGTATTTCTCCGCCTTCAAGGCGCGTGCTAAGCGCTCCTTTTGATCCTCAGAGTAATACTCAAATTCATTGGAATTCCAGTAACTTTCGAAGGTCGCCGCGATCTTATCGATGGTCTCAGGAAGGTCCTTCTTTGTAACCTTCACGTTCCACTCCAATCCACTGGAAATAGCGGCATTGGAAAGGTTGGAAGAGCCAACATAGGCAGTAGTGAAGCCAGTGTTACGGCAGAAAACATAGGTCTTCGCGTGAAGGCGGGTGCGCTTAGTATCGTAACTTACTTTGATGGTGGTATTGGGCAGCTGTCGCAGCTCTTCAATTGCTTTCACATCAGTAGCACCCATATAGGAAGTGGTGATGATACGCAACTCGCCACCGTTCATGGTAAACTCGCGAAGCTCGTCCATCAGGAGACGCAGACCACTCCACTTGATAAAGGAAACTAGCATGTCAATACGATCTGCGGATACGATTTCCTTTTTCAGCTCAGTGTACATTTGGGGTTCATGAATTGCGCCAGTAAATAAAGAACTTTGTGCAATAGAGGTTTCCGGACGACTCAAATCTGCCGCCGTTTTACCCACCGCAAGTCGAGGATCTGTTTCTCTCAAAAGAGCAAGAAGCTGCGCTGCGCGCTGGTCAACACCCAGCATGGCAAAGTCAGCTTCTCTTGTAGTGTTTTGAATAAGGTCAACAATCTGATTGGTCAGAGCGAGTTGGGCAGAGATATCCCCGCCATTATCAACCACGTTATCCAGGCCCTTTTGAACCACGTCAGCCAAATACTGCGCCAGCACCTTGGATGCTTCTGCCTTATCGATGGGCGCAACAGCCTTGCGGGCTTCAGAAATCTCCGAAAGCTCGCTGCTCAGCTGACTATTGATTACTTGTTCATAAAGACCGTGGTGTAACATAATAGGCACTCCTTTTCGTGCGGCGTCAATATACCTGTAGCAAGTGCGCTGGCAGGCTACAGTTTTATTCTGCCTTTCTATTTTCAATGATCCCCACAGCAAAATCCTTGGCGCCAGAGAGAAGTTTTTTGCGAAACGCCTTAGGATTAGCAGGATCTTTTTCTGTCGCAAACATACTCTTGTTTCTCTTGAATACCCCATTTACCATATCTGTATTTGCGGGTACTTCAAAAACATTGACAAGCAAATGGATAACATCCTCAACAGTAAACCATTCTCCTTTTCCTTCATTGACAACAATATACATTGCCATGATGACCTGTTCTTTGGCTCCTGATAGAGACTTAACTGCTGGATAATTCTTAGTATTTAGATCGTCAGCGTTAATAGATGCATAAGCTTCGGAAATCTTCGGCACAGATTTTTTCGCTTTAGCACGAGGCTTCTTTTCACCCAAATCCTCTTTTGGAACATAAGATTCGATATACGCAATGCCATCGGTGGTTAGCATATAGTAATTCCCGTTTTTCACATCTTCAGGCTTAGGGGCATCCATAATGTATCCCTTTTCTGCAAGCCGAAATGTTGACATGCTCGGATTTTTAGGCATCGTTCGTCGTGCTTCCGCATAATAACGTTTCACATCGTCAATCGAAAAAGACTTTTTCCCGTTTTTCTGTTCATCAAAAAATGCAGCAAACAAAGTGAAATCTTGTTCACTAAGCGCTCCGTATTTCTTCAAAAAGGAAGACAGACTTGTTCGAGAAAAAACATTTTCTGTTTGATGGGGAGTCGTCATAGGCACATCAGATACACCCGCCTCAAGCAGTGCCGGTTGTGCCGCAGACTCGATATACGGCTGCCGCTCGACAACGGTCTGCGTTCTTACCATCGCTTCAACAGCAGCGGGCAACACTGAGTTCATGAAATTGACGCGCTGCTGCTCAACTGCATCGGCAGGTCCTTCTGCCTCAAATTCAATTTTGCCCACTTTATATTTCAGTTTTAAGACTTCGCTCACTTGTTCAATCCTCCTTACATCAAACCGGCTCGGTTATATAAATCTTCCAGCATGACGCGGTAATCTCGGGCGATATTGTCAATATCGAGCTTTCCCGCGGTATAAGTAATGCTGTGCGCAGAATTGTTGCCCACTTCGCGGAATGCATCGAAGTTTTTGGAAATTCTCGCAGGAACTCCAAGCGTCTTATTCTGCACGGCATCTTTTACAATACCTTCCAACATTTTGTGACTGCCATCTGGTTTGGTAATATCCGCTTCAATGCCTTTGTTTTGATACGCTAAGACCAGAAGCACTTCAAAAAGTCTGCGCATTAGAACAGCGCAGGCATCGAAGCAGTTGTTTCCATATGTAAAATTGATTTGCTGAATCAGCCGCGTCAGAAACACACGTTTTCCGCAGAACTTTGCTTCCTCAATCAGTTCATCATGAGACTCAATGGTCACGGTATCTGCCCACAAAGCGCCGTAGTCACGCTCCATCGCCTGAAGAACAGCGGGAACAAACTCAATGGCTCCTTTGACAGTCTTTGATGCCAGGAAAGATTTGGCTTTTCCTTTGATCAAATGCTCCTTTAGGCGAGATGCATTTGGCTTACTGAAATTGCATTCTTCCAGCCAAAGAGAAATGGTCGCCATTGTAAAAGTAGTTTCTCCGTCCTCTTTGTAATGGTAGAAACAGAGCAGCTTTGCACGCTCTGTTTCCTGCTTAGCTGCAAGATCTACAGATTCCATAAATTTCAGTAATTGCATATTAAATCACCTCATTCTACTGTGGCTTGTCCGTTCATGAGCATGGGAAGCAGCCAATCACGAAGTTTTGTGAGTTCAATATTTTCAAATGTCAATTGAACTTGCTTATCGAATATTGGCGTTACTATTTCGACATACTTTTTTGCAACCATTTCATCTGGGATTACTGTCAGCGTATCCTTCAAGAACTTGAAATGCCTTGCATAGCCATAATTGGATAAATCCACGCTCTGGACAATTTGATATAAGAGCTCATCAGGGACGCGTAGCGTGTTGGATTTCAGGATTTGTGTTCCATCTGCTCCACGCGCAAACGGGAAACGAATATATTTTACAATACGGGTATGATCTCCAAAGACAACATAACCCGTAGGCGATGACAACAAAGCATCTGTTTCGTTTGTATACCCGGCAATATAATCTGCGCTTTGATCAATGACAGGAATATTACCATCACTCAAGTATTCACTTGTTTGAATTCGTGTTGTATTTGGAATTTTTGACAGGATATTTCCAATGATATCTACTTCCCACCCCTTCGGGATTTCGCGCTTGAGTTGGTCATTCCAGACCATTTCGCCTCCGGAAGAACGATAGGGTTTCCCATCCGCATTCGGGAAATCAAACTGCGTAAACCAGTAGTCATATAGCGTTTTTGCCATAGCTTCCAGTTCGGCGCAGATACGCTTGTTAATTACAATTCTCTCATCAAATGGTTTCAAGACATCTACAACTGAATCCTGTATATCCTTTGATGGTATCGGAATGATGACCTCTTCGAAAGTCCCTTTGCTTAGTATCGGTGTTCTTGTTACTGATGCTATAGAAAACAAATATTCTTTTTTCTGAGATAACCAGTAGTATACGTAATACGGATTATACTGCGGTTTAAATTTAGTAATGGCGTTTATTTGTTGATTTGTTGCACACTTTTTATGGCACATTGCAACATTTCCCATATCCCATCCAATGCAACCAACAAGCACGCTTGTGCCACAAATAGAATTTGACGATATGCTCTTCAAACCAGCTTCAGTAAGAGTCTTTTCTGAACAAGCAACATTATATCCATCATGTAATTCAACTGGCGTAATAAACATATATTCGCCATTATAGTAGTGCTTTTCAGACGTCGAGGGAGTTTTTCCAGTTACAACAGTTCCAATTTCACGAATAGGTGTTGCTGTATATCTACTCATATTTCACCCGCCCCAACTGTACCTTAATCTCATCCTCCAAACGACGGCTTTCTGCGAACAGTTCATCTAATTGGGAAGCAAAACCGTTCATCTTATCAGCAAATTCTTTAGGTGTCAGCTCCACATATTCAATCTTGACCTCGAAATACTGACCGGCGGAGAAGGAAAGCTTCTTTGCCTCGATATCCAAATAACTGACCGCCACACAGAAATCATCCTCGGCTTTTCCAGCGTTGAAAGTATCGATGATTTTCGCGATTTCTTCTGGACTTAATACGGTGCGCTGATTCTTGCCGTCCAGTTTTACCTTTGTGCCAAGTTTAGACGCATCCATCAAAATCACATTGCCATCGGTGTTTTCGCGGTCAAGGAACAGGATGGAAACATTGGTGCCGGTGGTAGCAAAGATATTGGAGGGCATGGAAACCACACCACGCAGCATCCGGTTTTTTACCAAATACTCGCGGATCTTTTTGGGGATGCCCGATCCGGCAGTCAAAAAACCGGTGGGTACAACGATAGCGGCTTTGCCCTTGGGTGCAAGGGAGTACAGAATGTGCTGGATGAACAGCTGGTAAATTGCCATGCCATCCTTGTCCTTTTTCGGAATGCTGGGCGCACCGGCGAAGAAGCGCTCCTTGTGCTTATCACTTGCCAGCTCCGGTTGATTATCGCTGAAATCCATGTTGAAGGGCGGATTGCTGACAATATAGTCAAACTGTGCCAGTCTGTTTTTCTTGGCATTCAGGTGGCGGGGCGCAATCAGCGTATCATCATGCACCACATTGCCCAGAGAGTGGACAAGGTTATTGAGAATCAGATTCAGGCGCAGGAACTCGTTGGATTTGGCAGAGATATCTTGCGTGAAAATGGTACAGTTATCCTCACCGATCTGGTGTGCCAGAGCCAATACCAGTGTGCCGGAACCGGCTGCGGGGTCATAGACGGACACATTGCTAACATCGCCCTGTACCATAATACGGGCGATAATGTTTGCGATGGCGTGTGGGGTATAGTATTCGGCGTACTTACCGAAGTCCTTGTTGTAGTCCTTGATCAGATACTCGAAAATCTGTGCAAAGAAATCATACTTCTGTTCAAACACATCGGCAAAGCTGAACTCCACCAGTTTATTGATGATGGCGCGGCAGAACGGAGGCTTCTTAACGCTCTCAATGACATACTGAGAAATCGGATCGAACAGACGAATCTTCTCTTCGCCACCGGTCTGTACCGAGAAAATATCAAGGTTGTGGTTGGCGATATCCACCAGCGTATCATCAAATAGCTCATGGAAGAGATAAATGTTGCCGTCTGCTTTACGCATGGTTTCATCATTCTGATGGTTGAACAGATAGGAAATATAGTGTGTTTTTTTCAACTTGGCCGTACTGCCGCCAAGCATATAGCCGAGCATTTCGTACTGATCATCCGGCATGGCAGACAGCGCTTCCTCGATGTTTTCTGCATTGGCAAGCGTAGGCTCTGCTTTCTTTGCTTCATAGAGAAATTTGTCACTGAGGTATTTATACAGGAACACCTGCGTGATGATCTTATACTCGCCGGGAGAGCCACCCAAGCCGAAGTTGGCGCAGATGGTCTTAAGGTCGTCGATCATTCGCTTTGTTCTGAGGGTAATATTTTCAATTTGCATTATGCTGTCCAAGTCCTTTCTGCGAAGTATTCGCCGGAAATGCAGGTGTCAATATAGCGCACCTGATCCAGTGTAGGCTGTACTCCGTGAGTGCGGCACGACTGAATAATCGTGGGCATGATTTCCTGTGTAAAATAGGCGTGGTTGTCCATCATACGCTGATTTTTCAGCACTTTTTGATCGACTTCGGTTTTCACACCTACGAGGATACCAAAGATGATGGGATCGCTTCCGATGGGCGGCGGTACTTCTTTCAACCGCTTGTGAGTACGCATATACTTTGCGTCGTTGCCATATTTGGCACAAAGCATCTGATCACGCAGGTTTTGCTGCGCAGCAGCCTTGCGGATGCGTTCAAGTTCATCGATGTTGGCCTTCATTTCATCGGCAGTCAGTTCTTCAATATTCTTCTTTTTGAAGATGCGCTTGAGTTCATCCAGCAAAGTGATGTATTCGGGATCCTTGGGATCAAGGCTGCGTTCCAGTTCCCGACGGGTCTTTTCCAAAATATCCTGAAATTTATCCGCGATGACCATTTCATCCTCGGATACCTTGCGGAAATGGAACTCCACTTGATCCAGAGCCATATTCAGCAGACCGGAAACATCCTCGCTGTTCTGGAGATTTTCTTTGAGGTTGACCAAATTGATACGGTTATTGACCTCGTTGTAGAGGGCATGGAGCGTGTCCATGCTGAAGCGCTGGGCAAGCTCGTCATAACCGAACAGCTTGATGATATTGAACAGTTCCTTGTAGGTATCAAGCAGTCTGCGCAGATCCAGAAGCTCTTTCTTGTCGTCCAGAGCCGTGATCTGCTGAGAGAACAGCTCAGCGTTGTCCGTTGCGTACACAAAGAGCTTATCCTGAATGGCCTGTAAGTCCTGTTCAATCTCTTCCTGAGATTTGAAGATGTCGCGATAACGTTCAAATTCATCACCCAGCTCAGCCTGCAATTCTTTGAAGTAGGCTTCGTTGGTCTTATCAAATTCGGCACGGATATCGGCAAAGTCCACCACATAACCATAGCGGAAAGACTTATAGGGGCGGTTGACGCGAGTGAGGGTCTGCAGCAGATTGTGTTCTCGAATCACGCGTCCAAGATACTGCTTTTTCAGACGCGGAGCATCGAAGCCGGTCAGGAGCATATTGTAAACCACAAGAATGTCTATCTTACCCTTCTTGAAATCATCCTGATAGCCACGGCGGGTTTCCTTATCATCCACGTCGTGCAGAATGAGGACATGGCTGAAATCAGTATAGTTGCTCAGCTCATCCTCAACCATACGCGCCTGATCGGAGGAGTCGCAAACAATCATAGCGCCGATGGACTGGTCGTTCAGTGCAATGCGACTGCGCTTGAAATCATCAACGACATACTCCACTAAGGCAGCAACATATTTAGGATGAGCATAAACATCCTTCTTCTTAAAAGAGCCCTTCTGGGTTTCCAGCTCGTCCAAAACAGATTGCAGCTTTGCACGATATTCGGTCTTGATGCCCTCGCGGATCAGCTTAAGGGTGTAGCCGTCCGCAATGGAACGGTTGTAGTAATATTTGTGGATGTAATCACCGAAAACATCTTTGGAGTTATAGCCATCACCTATCAGCGGGGTGCCGGTCAAAGCGATCATAACGGCCTCACGGTCAGATGCCATTAAATTTGCAAGGAAGGAACCCTTAGGATTATAGCTGCGGTGGGCTTCATCCATGAAGTAAACGCGTTGAACATTGACATCATAGTCAGCTTTACGAGCGATGGATTCCATTGAAAACTTCTGAATGTTTACAACAGTAATGGAATCTTCGCCGCTGTTGTTTGCCGCACCAATGGTACGGATATTTTTGATGAAATCCTCTTTTGAATTGACCTTCTCCACATGGAGTCCGCGAGCAGTAAATTCTTCGGATGCTTGTGTCAGCAGATCAAGTCTGTCAACGATAAAGTAAAACCTGGCGATCTTCCCCTGCTTCTGGTAGTAATCGCGCAGATAGCGAATATTATGGAACGCAAGCGCAGTTTTACCACTGCCCTGTGTGTGCCAAATGATACCGTGTTGTGCGCCTTCGTTCAGTTTCTTTTCAATAGCGAGAGTGGCAAAAAACTGCGGATAGCGCATGACATGCTTCTGGAGCGTTTTAATACCATTTTTATCGGAGCGTTCGACGTAGGCAAAGCCATAGCGCAAAAGCAAGAGGAATCGCTTATGTGAAAATAAAGATGTAAGAATTCTGTTAGTGGGCGATAGTTCGCTCAGATTGGTACTATATTCATTTGTGCCTTTGATGGACACAAGATTGTTGTCTTTCAAGATGAAATCAGCCTTAGCATCGTCAATTGCGGGAATGGCAGTATGGATTGCCGGCTCTTCCTCGCGGAAGCGGTTGAAGAACAGCTTCTCATAGCTGCTGGACGCATAGAAAGCACCCTCAATCGGCTCCACATCCGCTTCGTCATACTCCATGTTGTTGGAGAATACCATCAGTTGCGTAATATTGACGAAACGGCGGAAAACCTTCCTTGAGAAACGTGAATTAATGCGATTGTGCTCTGCAATGATACCGTCTTTGTTATTGGGCTTTTTAACCTCAATAAAGGACAGGGGCATACCGTTGATTAACAGAATGATATCCGGTCTGAATTCGTCATCACCATTCCGATATGTCAGTTCTGTTACAACATGATAAGTGTTGCGAGAGCTGTCCTCAAAATCAATCAGACGAAGGCCATTGATTCCGTTGTGCAAAATGTTATAGAACGCTTTACCAAGATCCTCATTTGAGAGCTTAACAGACAACTCAGAGATCAGCACAGCAGTATCATGTTCAGACAAAGTTTTGCCGTTGATGCGGCTAACACTGTTGCGAAAAATTTCAACGAAAATATTGGTATCTACATGGATTTCTCCCTGATAATCTTTGAGAGAAAGATATTCATAGCCCAAGCGAGTTAAGTGAATAAGTGCTGGTATTTTTACTCTTGAATTCTCATTATGCTTCACCTACCAGCCCTCCTTCCAAGTCTATTGTCGTATATAATTAGCCAATGTAGAAAAAAGTTATCGTTCAAGCGAACAATTTCCACCATGACAATTTCAAGAGTTATTAATTTGTGGAGTCGTCCGGAATAATTTCCATAATGTCATCTATTGTGCAGCCCAACGCCACGCAAATCTTCGCAAGAACTTCGGTAGTCACATGGCCACCCTTGCCCATCTTCGTAACGGACGCAGAGCTGATACCGGCTAATGCGCAGAGATCCTTCTTTTTCATATCCTTATCGATCAGCATCTTCCAGAGTTTTTTATAACTGACTACCATAAAGGTTCTCCTCCCAATAAACAAAATAGCGTTGTCTCAAAAATTTTTTACTAATCTTTAAAAACTATACATTTTCATTTATATGTTAAGGGACGGACCTCTATTATTCACTATTTTCTTATATTATACATTCTTCATCATGTTAAAGCAACTAAACTTCCCTCAAACTTAACATAAATGTTAAATTTTGTCCCAAACTTAACATTTATGTTAACCTCAAAAAAGCAGTTATTGAATCTCTATGCCTTCAATAACTGCTTTTCTTATACCAAAATTACTTCTTCAATTTTTTCAAATACCCCTTCCGCTCCTCACTCTATAACTCTCCCTTGCCTTCTGCGCTGTCTTATTCCGTACCCAGTCCGTTAACCTACCGTCCTCAACCAACTTCACCGCTTCCTCCCACTGCTTCGCCAGTGTAGTAGCCAAATACCATGTGGGCGATTGCTACGGAAATCCTTCACCTACCTATATGCAACTGTACCACATCAATTATCCTATCATCACATCTAATTTCTTTTGCACACCAGAGCTATTACATTATCTACAAAATGATTCAATATGAATCATTTTCCTGCTAATCATTATATCTGCTCAACAAACTTTATGAGATATATTTATCACATTCCTCTTGACATTCACATTACGGAGGCATTTTATGAACAAAGAGAATAAAGTATTCCCGATCGGAACGTCAATATTCTGGAATCAAACAGCAACCGGTATATTTTGGCTTGGTGCCGGTTTATTTGGTATGTTCGAGAACCTAGTGTGTAATATTCTAACCACCCTATTCCTTTTAGCTGGTATTGCTGCTCTTGCTATGGCAGTTAAAATTGATCGTATCGGTAATGATGGCGATGAAATGGCTGAATACAATTATACTAAAGCTAATGCAAATGCAGGAAATACTTTATATTTGCTGTTATGTGTGGCATCAATTATTTCTGCAGTAGGCTTCGATTTGATACAAGATTTAGCCATCAACTGGCCCAGCATTTGTTATTTATACTGATCGGTGTTTACAATCTTTTGACTGGATTGTTCTTCCGTAAGTTGGAAGCAGAATAATATGCCTGAACTAACCACTAAAATGCATGAATTTCGGAAGGCTTTGAACATCCAACAAGCTGAACTTGCAGAAATGGTAGGGGTGCGCCGTGAAACAATTGGAAAACTTGAAAACGGTAAATACAATCCTTCCCTCAAACTAGCTATGGACATAGCTAAGGTGTTTGGCGTCACTGTAGAAGAGATATTTTTCTTTTCCACCGATAACGATAAGTAAAATAAAGGGTGATATCTCTTATGCTTTTTAAACGTATAAGAGATATCACCTTATGTTGTATTTTAGTTATTCTCATCAGAAGACTCGGTGTTAACAACACCTAATATTTCTGCTAGCTTGCCTCCAAACTTTGTCAATGCATAATTTTTCTGACTTCCACCGATAATCGAAAATCTACCCATATTAAATGCAGTATTCTTTCCAAAGTCAACCATAATACCCAGAGCCGCTAACCGGAGATATCCACTATTGACATCATTGTATTGGATTCCTTGGATACCATTGCTCGCCAGTAATTCGTAGTCGTTTGGAAGCAAGCGATCTACAACCTCTGCATAACTCAGCAACTCTGGCCATTGGATCTCCTGTCTTAAATATGCCAAATATAATTTAGCAAGCATTCGTGGGCGATCCATTCCAATATATCTGTCGATTACTATCAATAGATGACTTAATTCATTATTTCGTTGTTTTTCATTGGCTTCAAATTGCATTTTATACTTTTCCAATTCCTCTTCATCGACAATGGATTGATTAATCTGTTCAATAAATGCAGCCAATTTCAGTATACTGTGTCTATCACGGATCGTTTTTCCTATGTGAAAAACGGATGCTACTGTAGATACAAATGGAATATCTCGCAACAAACCATCATCACACAATGAATCTATTCCTACTTCAAAAAATTCACCTGCTATTGTTCCAATATCTGTCCCAATAGACTTAATTAGAGATGTTGTAAAAGAAGTTTCCATAGCTTCTCCTTTCTATCTATCACAATATCTTTTATGTTGATAAACGCATAGCTGAATTTTTGCTTCGACGTTGCAATAGGATCTTACGTATTCCAATGACAACTACCGAAAATAATAAGATACCTCCGATTGTACCAATGCTCATCGTCCAATGCTTTGTGACGAAATTATGTGCAATCACAAAAAAATTAACTAGTATCCAAGCAATTGCAAAACTAATGCTTCGAAAGACCCAGTGCAGAAATGAACCAACAAGACGGCCACTGATAATCCTAGAACGATAGAAATCACCAATAACTCTGAATGCAAGTTTAAATATAATTTTATGTAAAACAAAAATAACAATCCATTGAGCTACTGGATCCAACAAGAATGTAAGTTGATTTGTAAACTGCTCAAAAAATAGTCTAAATATTTCGCGCATTGTATATGTCGCCTTTCAATATTAATATATCTAATCATACATCATTAGCAAATTTTCAGGGTAGATAAACTGTAAACCGAAGATGAAATAATTGTAAATACTTCCAGTCCACTGAAGTTAGTTAATCTATAAATTACTTCCGTAACTTTCTCAAATATTTCTTCTTCTCTCCACTATTTAAAATTATCATATTTTACATTATATACATATATTCATATTGATTCTCTACTTAATTACCTTTTTGGGTAAAACTTTCAACTAATTCCATTACATTATTAGACATTGTAGGCGATGATTCTCCTTTTAATAAACCAGTATCCGACCTACTAAACAATGAATTCAAAATAATTGCCCTTTCTTTATCAGATACTGCATCTTTTTCAATAAGAGCCAAATAAAAATATGTAAGTTTATTTCTTTCTTTAGCATCTCTGGCTAGATGCAAAGAACTCATTGACATTCGTACAAAGAGTCTTAACATATATGCCGCAATACTTGTTATGATTGTGATAATAGCTGAATTCTTAATCACCTCTAGCCAATGAAGGTCATTAGAAAATATCTCAGGAATTTTTAATAATATTACTATTAATACACTGATCATTATAATAGCAGTCATGATACTAAACGCTAGCCACATTTTACCTTTTTGGGAATACTCATCATCAAGCTCTTTCCAATATTCTGCTGGCGCTTGTAGTTTAAGTTTTTCTCCGTATAATTTTTCTAACTCTTCACATCTTTTCTCTTTTTTCTCATAATAAGAATTGGTTCTACTCTCTAACTCTTTGAGATGATCAGAAGTATGATTGCTTATATCCAATATTCTCCTCTCATGGTCGTAAAATGACTTCATATACTGTCGGTTCAAATCTGCATAGTTTTGACATGCCTCCGAAACTCGTTTTTCAAGCTCATCTATACTGCTTGGATAAACATGTATTTCTTCTTTTATATGCTTAATTAATCCCAATGCAAAATTGAAACCTTCATGATCAGATGCAGTATTCACTAACGCAACTGTTCTATCTTTTGACAATCCTACTCTCAGGCCACGAAAAAAATTTTCTTCTTTCTCTTTTTGCTGTAAAAGAACTTTTGCCAAAATAGTTTTTGAATGCAAACATCCAACCGAAATAATCGAAACACTTCCGCTCAGTTCAGCTTTTCCATTTTGATACCTACCACTAGCATAGGATTTCATTGCCTCTTCAAACTTACGCATTGCTCTATCTAACAAATTTTTACGAGATATAGAATTTAATTTTTTCTCTGGATCATTTTTCTCCCAAAACATAATCTCAGATTTCAAATATTCATGATATTGTTTACTACTTGTTACAGGAAAATCCGATATTCGTAATTCAATGTCCTCCATAAACTCTTGTGGCATTATCTTAATGTATATCTCATTATTCAAAAAATATAAATCCATTTCTTCCGGATATTGAGAGAACCTTCTATCTTCCTCATATGGGTTATTGATTCTATTTTCCATTTTATCGCTCTCCAAATAATTAAATTATATTGATAAATCACTTATATATTATCAAATCAATCTAATTCTTTCAATAATATAGAAAATATTTATTTACAAAACCTGATTTTATTACTTCTTCAACATTCCCAAATACTCTTTCCTCTCCTCACTCACCCTATAACTCTCTCTTGCCTTCTGCACCGTCTTATTATGCACCCAAGGCATTAACCGTCCGTCCTCCATCCACTTCACCGCTTCCTCCCACTGTTTCGCCAGTGCCGTGGCAAAATACCATGCAATTCCCATATTTACATAATACTCTTCTGAACGAATCGCGCCAACCCACTCCAGAAACCTGGGTTCAAAAGCCTCATCCAAGTAATAATTCATCAGCACACCCACACCAAATCGACAGGTGTATACATGTTCCGATGCCAGCCACCGGCGCACATGAGGTAGTAGCCGATCTTGCGTGGCCTTCTTAAAGCTCACCGGCTTCAGCAGATCACAGGTCGCCCAGTTATCCACCCTAGGCAGCAATCGTTCCAGCGCCTCAATACACTCCTCAAAATCCTTTATCCCGTTGATCAGCAGGCCTTCCAGATTATCTTCCTCGTAATAAATATGCTCTGGCAAAGCAAGAAAATCCGCCATGGTTTGCGGCTCTGCCGCGATCTCCTTGGCCAGTTGGCGCAGAGCGGGCATGCGCACGCCGATCACTCGGGAGGGATCTACGGTGGGCATAAGTTTGGACTGAAAAGCCCTGTAGGAAAGGTCCTGCAGGGCAAAAAGATGTTGTTGTATTAAATTCATACTAACCTCGTTTCAAAGCACTTTTGCACCGATTTTTCAGCTATATAGTGCCGCCTCCTAACTTGTGATCGAAGGCTGCCCAGGTAGGGTCGCTTGGTTTCCGCATTTTTATTTCATGAACACTTTATATTTTTTTCCACATTTTTCACAAGACACTGGTAAACTCTCTCCTACATACAGAGGAAATAGTTTATCATCATCATTTTCTAAAGTAACATCATTGCCACACGCACAACGGCACACAGGAACAGGCGAAAAGTCCACAGCACTTTCTTCAATGTATACACTGGTTGCGCCCAGATCAATCACTTTGAAATCATCCAATGGAACTTCTGTTACAATATCACCATCACCGCTATCCAGAATATAATGAGGGCATTGACACAATTCTTCATATTCCTCTTCAGAGTATCCCTCATACACCTCGCTGAATTCCTCATAATCCTCAAATTCATCTGCATCTAAAATTAAATACCAACAAGAAGATTGTACAGATAAGGAGCCCTGCTCATATTTGATTAGAAAGTCCATATATTCACCAGCACTCTCACTTGTATCAACAGTGCCCGCAATCATAAACGAAGAAATATTGGGAGAATTTTTTACCATTAACTCAGCAAGTTTGGTAACATCCTGAACCCATACAAATTGATAGGTTTCTTCAATTTCGATACAATCTTTTCCAAGCAAAGACTCATCATGAAATACAGTCGCCACAACGGCTGTTGCCTTTTTAATTTCCTCTTCCGTTCCGACTAATTTTATGGTGTAATTCGAACAAGCATGCATAGAATTTCCCTCCAATTTATGTGTTATGTTCGATATGCTATCCTGCCATTATCACTTTGTTTTGCTAATATTATAGTGCATCACGAATGGTCCTCCAGCGTCCAGCCGTGGTCGCCGTGGTAGATCATCTGGCGGGTCATGCCGCCATCGATGCAGATGTTCTCGCCGTTGATGAAGCCGGCCATGTCGGAGCACAGGTAGAGCACCATGTGGGCGATATCCGGCGGATTGCCCACCCGGCCCGAGGGCTGCTGCACCGCATCCGGGCCCTCGTACACGGTGTAATCGTTGTCGATCCAGCCCGGCGATATGGAGTTCACCCGCACGCTGCCCGCCAGGCTCATGGCCAGGGCGTGGGTCAGGGCGCTGATGCCGCCCTTGGCCGCCGTATAGCTCTCGGTCTGGGGCTGGCTCATGCGATCCCGCGAGGAGGAGATGTTCACAATGCTGGCGCCCGGGGCAAAATGGGGCGCAAACAGCTTGCTCAAGTAGAAGGGCGCGGTCACGCCCACCTTCAGAGCATACTCAAAATCCTCGTAGGAGCCATCTGCAAGGCCGCACATCTTGGGCGCGGCGTTGTTGATCAAACAGTCCACGTGGCCGTGGTCGGCGATCACCTTGGCGGCAAAGGCCTCCAGGGCCTGCTTATCGGCCAGATCGCCCACGAAATAATCGTTATCTAATACGTCGATCACGCACACGGTAGCTCCGGCAGCCTCGAACTGCTCCCGGATGCAGCGGCCGATGCCGCGGGCACCGCCGGTGATGACGACGATTTTATTGTTGAAGTTGAACATGATAGATCTCCTTAATCTCAAATCAAATTTTGTCTTGCCAACAGATCAATTTTCTTCTGATAGCCTAAGAAGATGGAATTGAACTGTGTAAACAACAGATCTTTCTCGTAAATTGCCCGCAACTCATCCTCACTTGGCAACTTGGATATATCCACCCGATTTTGGCTTTGCACATACTTAAGAAGCTGTGATTCCTTTGATCTGAAGCTATTTACCTCGATATCCGTTAAGTCCTGATGGAGTGGCAGCCGGGGATTATCCCAAAACATTGAATTTCCGGTGTCGAAGATTGGTGCCATGCCGATCAATTGCAGAGTATCCGTATTTCGCAGAACACCAATATTCCGCAAATGCCGATCTGTATTGGTGAGCACAAAATCTGTTACAATCTGATATTCCAGAAAAGGTCGACTTACCTCTTCGCTCAGTCCATGACTTTCACAAACACGAATGAAATTCTCATAGCTAGACACCGAGCTTGGACAATTAACAGACTCAATCATATCATAAGCAGTTAACAGTTCAATCGAATCAGAAGTAAAGCTTTCACATATACAATGGATCGAATCGTCTGTATTCCCATGAATTGGTGCGTACGATACATAAGGTTGTTTTTCCTGTTTGAAATGCAGCAATGTTGCCGCCACTTCATTAAGGCTTTCCTGTGAATTACTGCCATGATTTGCTTTTATAAGGCAACGCTTTCCATTTGTAATCACCCATTTTTTCCTAAGATTTCCTTGAAGAGAAGAGCTGGGGGAGAAGGCATTTTGAGGAAGCTCTAATGACTTTCCAATCACATCCGCAAATTGCATGTCACCAACCGGATCACGAAAATCATTCGTGAATAAATTCACATCATCCCAGCTTAGCTCCACGTCAAGAGGCTTGATCCAATAATGATCCGTCAAACTCAAACCCCAGTTTCGAACAAGGTATTTTTGAGTCGTAGAAAAACCCGCCTGTTCAATAATTCGCATAATTTTTCCTTGGTCCATAGGAACCGCGCGGAGCTGCCACCATTTGCGAAGTTTAGATGCATCCATATTCCCACCCGGCGGAAGCAGTTCTGGATGGATCGGTTTAGATACACGCAGCATTGCACCGGAATCGGCATCCATCGTCACAGCACATACCGGATCATCTTTATGCATTAAACTGAATTTCAACTCATCCATATAATCACCATTCCTCAAACCCATCTTCCTGAAATAGAATATCATCTATTTTTTCTTCAATCTGCAAGGCAGCGGCCTCGGCTAAACAAGGCAGCATAACAGGTGTAAACACAGCTTTAAAAGGCAAACAATACTGCTTACCTCTAAAGTAAAACATAGTAGCAATCGAATCATTTCCACAAATCCATCGGCCGGCTACATTATATTTTTCGCAAAAGAATTGCTGACTCTGAATCGTCGCAATATCCACTTTGTTTCCTCTATGCAAAGAGGCACCGGCTACCTGATCGGTTAATAATAGTTCCTGCATACTGCAGCCAAGAACGGTTGATAACCGCAGCAGAATATCTCCGTTTGCTGACATGAGCTTTTTGTGTCCTTGCTCATAATCTTGAAGAGATCGATAGTTTATACCACACATAGCCGCTAATTCACTTTGCGACATATTCCTGCTCTTTCTAATTTCACGCAAACCCATCATACCACCTCCTTCGATACAGTTATTATACGCAATAATGCGTATAATAGTCAAGTATTTTCAAAATAATATCCAACAAAACGGCAACAGCCCTGACAGAATCTCTCATTCTGCCAAGGCTGCAAATTTCTTACTGATACAGCGGCTCTTCCCACTTGGTCACCTCCGGCCAGCCCGTGGTGTCGAAGCAGTCGCGGATGCACTCGCTATAGTAATACAGTTTTTCCATCAGCACCGGCTGCGCCGTAAAGATGCCGTAGTAGCCCGACATGGCGGATTCCATCACCGTCGCCCGATCCTCAGTGGGATAGGTGCCTCCATACACGCTGACGAAGTAGCCGTTTCGGCTCGCCTCGTACACATACTCCGGAATCTCCGCATAGCTATAAGGGAACTCATAATCCCCGGGCTGCATCTCCAGCCAGGTCAGCTCGCTGTACAGGGCGTCGCTGCGCAGGTTGGCATCAAAGGCCAAGCGTGCATCAATCATATGCGAAAACTCATGGTAGATCGTGTCGACGTACATGGTTTCCGCATCCAGCACCATCAGGCGGTGATCGTACAGTTCCCGCACAAAACCGTTAAAGCTGTCAAAGGCATCGCCCTCCTGGGTGCGTTTATCCTTTAAATTATGCACGATCTCAATGCGGATGCTGGTGATGCTGCCGCACTTGAGCTGTTCGAAAAAGCCCTCCGGATAGGCGGCCAGCGCCGTCTCTAAATTATCCAGGGCTAGGTTGATTTGTCCTTCTTCGGTAAGCACATCGGCGGTAAAATCCGCATAGTCAAAGCCGCACTGCTCCGCAATGCGAATGTCCACGCCATACTGTTCCGACAGCTGCGCAGCCCGCTCATACAGATCTGCCGACACCATGTCGCCCGTCTGTCCGTCGCTGCCCGTCTCACCGCTCAGTCCGCTGCCATAGGGCTTCAGCGCCAGCGGCGCACCCACCTGCTGCTGGGTCAGATCCCAGAACAATAGCTGACCCTCGCCGGTCTCATAATTCGTGGCCACGGTGAAATAGCCGCCGTGCTCTTCGCTCCAGGCCATGCGCCCATCGCCGTGCTCGTCCGCGGGCAGCGTAATACCCGACAGATACCCGCCGTTGCCGTCATACAGCTTCAGCTCCGTGGCGCCGTCATTGGCCACCATCAGATGCCCGCCTTCCTCCAGCATCATGTAGCCCTGCTCCACCACCGCCGAGCGGGTCTGCCCGCCGCTCTGCACAATGTAGGTCTGCCAATCGTAGGGATGATGATAAAACCACACGTCCCCTGCCTGCGTCACCTGATAAAACTGTCCGGTCAGCGGCAGCTCCTCCAGCGCGCCCGTGGTCAGCGAAAACAGTTGACACCGATGGACCTGGCTCTCCAGTTCCGTGTAGCCCACCAAAACTCGTTCTCCATCGATCTGCGTGGGAATCATGTCGGTCACGTTGTCCAGCAGCACCTCTTCTTCCTGGGTGGCCAGATCGATGCGGCGGATACCGCCGTCCCAGCTGAGGCTATACAGTTTTTGCATGTCCGGACTCACGTACCAACTGCCGCCGTCCGGGCTAATCTCGTATTCATTTTGCAGCGTGAGCTGCTCATCGAAAAAGCCCACCCAGCCGCTGTCGGCGTCCGTCATACACAGATACTCTCCCACGGTCTGCAGGCTAATATAGTTGGGCGTTTCGAAGGTCTGCTCGCCCACCTGCTCGCCGGTCTTCAGGTCCACCGCCGCCAGATGCAGCTGTGGATTGTTGCCGTTGTCATCGTAGGTCATGCGGTACAGCAGCAGCGAACCTCCCATCACATAGGGCGTGCAGCGTTTCATGTCTTCCACTGTCGCACAGGGCACGTAGTAGGCCGCCGATCCTTCGCTGATCGGCACCGCCCCGTCCAAAATGCTGGGCTCGGCCTCTTCCACCACCACCGATTCCGTCTGCGACTCCTCGGCGTCCACCACCTGGGACACTTCTTCCTGCTGACTGTCCTGTTTGGACGGCCCTTCCGGTTGGATCCGACCGCAGCCGCCGATCAGCATCGCTGCCAGCAGCACCATAATCAATAATCGTTTCATCATTCCACCCCAAAAGCTTCCTTTGTCATGGTTAGCCGCTCCGCGAACTGCTCGTAGAAGTCGGCCCTGGTATCATAGGGCTGCATATAAAATGTGCGCAGCACAAACATGCTCACGGCCTGTGCATCGGCGGGATTCTCTGCAAGATGCGCCTGCAGGGCCTTCAGCAGATAATGCCATTCGGTGACGAACCGCTCGTAGGCCGGCAGGTTGGGGGTGTCGATCCAGTTTTTGATCTTCACCTTGGCCAGATTGTGGTTGGTGCATTGCTTGGTCTGCAATATGTAATAGAAGGTATTGTTTTCATAATAGCGGGCCAGCGGGAACAACCGGCAGATGCCCGGTCGTATGGCGTGCACGCTGCAGCGGCCCTCTTCGTTCAGGAAGGTGCAGCGCTGCTCGTCGCCGTCGTTTCGCAGGTTGGGCAGCACAATGCCATCTACCAATCCCGCTTCAAAGTGGATGGGCATCAGCTCGGTGAAGGGTTTGTTTAGACCCTTGGTCAGGCGGTACACATCCATCGGATCCAGCACGATGGCCGCTCCGGTACCGCAGCAGCAGGCGTGACAGCCCGCGCAGTCGCCGGCATCCGCCCGCACCATGTCGTTTGACGTATACAGTTTACCATCCGATATATCCTGTAGGGAAATGTTTTGCTTCATTATATTAGTATCCTCGAAAATCATTTATTTTATCTCAATTATACTCATCTTATACTTTTCTGTAAAGAAAAACAGAGTCAGATTGCTTTCACAATCAGACTCCCCATATTCTCTCTCTTATTCTAATGTTAAAAACTCAGCAACACTGATTGCTGAAGGATGTTGAGTGCCTGATTCTAAAAAATCTTTATCACCGGTTAATAAAAAATCAGCCTTTGCATCCATTGCAGCTCGCAAAATAGGCCGATCTTTTATATCTCGAATTTTCTGTTCTTGCTCATTTTCCACTAAAGGAGTGGGTACAATCTCCAATGTCAAAATTGCCAACGATAAAAAAGCTTCCAAAGCTTGTAACTGTTTTGGAAACTTCCTATTGAAGATCCTCCGCAGTTCATCCACATTTTGTTCGAAAATGATTCCCTGATTTGGATAAGAAACCGCTTTTATAAATGCCTGGTAGGGTGCCCCATTTGGCTTAAGTGCGGCAGAAATTAATACATTTGTATCAATCAGTACTCTCATGAATCCTCGCTTTCATCTCTGACTTCCTTTACCATTTCCATAATGTCATCTTCCGATACAAGTCCTGCTTTTTCCGCCTCACCTTTCATTTGAGACTGCAAAATCTGCATCGCATAAACCGCTGAATTCACCAAACGAACAGTATTTCCTTCCACAACAAATGTGATTCGATCTCCTGTGGATACTCCCAAAACTTCTCTCACATCTTTTGGAATCGTAACCTGACCTTTCGACATAACCTTTGCATTATCAACAAAAGCTCTGGCTGCCATATCCTCACCTCCATTCTTAAAATAGGAAAAGTAGGGTTTTCCCTACTTTTATTATATGTTATTTGAATATAATTATCAATCTTTTTTTCTTCTTTTTACATCCTTCACGATCAACACTACGCAGCTGCCAATGATCAGTGCCACGATTGCAATGGCGCAGTTTCGGAAGAAGGCTTCCGGCAGGATGTTGATGATCTCATCCACCCGAGGATCGAAGATCCAGTTATCCTTGCCCGGGAAGAAGATTTTATGGAAAATGGTAAACGTGGTGTTAAAATCGATGGAGCCCAAGGCACCGACCAGTACGAATACGCTCAGCAGACCGCTTCCGGCCCAGAAGCCGATGCTGCGTCCTGCCAGATACTGTGGTCCCATTTGCGCTTTGCGCTTAATAATGGTCCATGCCGTGAGCAGTGCGCCGCTGATGAACAGGACCCACATGTTCAGGCTGAAGAGCCCGCGCACGTCCACGAAGTGGCTGCGGCCCCACTCGCTCCATGCCAGTTCACCGGTAGAGAACACGGGGGTTCGGCTCATGCAAAAGTCCATCATTTCGTCGTATGCCTGGCGGATCTGACCCATGGACAGGCCGGTGTCCTCCATAATGCCCAGCGGTTTGATTTGGATGTAGTAAAAGCCGCGGATCAGGATGGGCGCGGCGATGGACGCCGTCAGTATGAATAGTGCCGTGCATATGATGAGGCTAATGGCCAGAGGTTTGTTTTGTTTCATGGGTGATTCCTCCTATTGTTGTCGATCGTTACTGCCTGTGCCAGCGCGATGCACACCTGCGCGGGCAGATAAAAAAGCCAAATTCCGTAGGCGATGGGCAGTTCCCACACTGATCCTGCCAACAGATATCGCAGGCCCACGCATAGATCACAGAGCCAAAACAGCAGCAGCCCTGCCGCAAAGCTCCGTACCCGCGGCTCGAACCGCTGCAGATGCCAGGCCTCCGCCGCATTTACGCTCAGCTGCGAAAAGGATTTCAGCGCCGCTGTATGAAGAGGTGTCAGCAGATCCGTCCCCGCTGCCAGCCGCAATGTCACCAATGCCGCTCCGTACAACGAAATGCGCCAAGCCACGCTCTGCACATGATCCCGCCATTTGAACCGCCGCACTTTACTGCGTAGCCACATGAGCCGCGCTGCAAACAGAGCCTGTACGCCGCAAAAACACAGCACCCCAAACAAATAGGGGCCGCCAAACAGCAGACAGGCATCCGCGATCCATGATAGCAACAGTGCCGCAGGCACAAACCATTCTCGTGTACGCCTTGCCCATACACAGGCAATTCCGGCACATAGGCCAATGGCCAAAAATTTGATTCCATCGGTGGGCCACGCCAGCAGATCGCCAATGAGAAAGACAGCGTATAACAATCCTTCCGCTGCTAAAAATCTCTTCATTATTATGTTCATCATAGCCCTTTCATCGCTCCTTGTCAATTGCAGATTTTCCGCATGAACCGCCGCCCGCGGTGCATACTAAGGCTAATATCACCCGATCTGTTTAAATTTATAAGGAAGGAATTCGTCATGGCTACTCTCAAACCATCTCCGTCATCATCTGCCGAACATGATCGCATGATGCACGCTCCCATTCCCAGGCTCCTACTCTCGCTGGCACTCCCCGCCATGGCCAGTATGCTGATCACTTCCGCTGCCAGTCTGGTGGACAGCCTCACCGTTTCCTCACTGGGCACCGAGGCCACCGGTGCAGTCGGGATCTGCTTTTCTCTGATGGCGTGCATCCAGGCGGTGGGCTTTACTTTAGGCATGGGCGGCGGCAGTTTGATCTCGCTGGAGCTGGGCCGTCAGGATGTGGCCGCCGCCAGCCGCCTTGCCCGTACCAGCTTTTTGACGTCTATTCTTTGTGGGCTGCTCATCGCCTGCGGCATCTTTTGGCGTACACCAATTTTGCGGTTCTTTGGCGCCAGCGACGCTATCCTTCCCCTCGCCTCTCGGTATAGCGTATACATCTTTCTGGCGGCACCTTTTCTCACCGGCCTTCTTTGTTTAAGTCACCTTCTTCGCTCCGAGGGCCACACCGGGCGTGCACTTTTGGGCATCGCCACCGCCGGGTTGCTGAACATGATTCTGGATCCGTTGCTGGTGCACGTTCTTGGCGTGCAGGGAATTTCCTTGGCAACGCTGATCAGCCATGCCCTGGGATTTGCCGTATTGTTGTCCACATTTCTCACAGGAAAAAGCCAGCTACAGCTGCTTTGTCGAAGGGACGGACCTATCCGTACAAAAGCGCTTTGTCGAAGGGACGGACCTCGACATCTCCCTTCCATCCTCTTTTCCGGCTCCCCGTCCTTACTGCGTCAGGGGCTGGCGGCTGTGTCCGCCATTCTCCTCAGCCGGGCGGCGCGGCTGCAAGGGGATGAGGCTGTGGCCGCCATGTCCGTGGCGGGCAAGATCTTCATGATTCCCTTCACCTTAATGCTGGGGTATGCCCAAGGGCTACAGCCGCTCATCGGTTTTAACTTTACAAACCATAACACAAAGCGTATACGCCAAGCTTGTCACTTCACTTTATGGACGGGCACCATCGCCCTGGCCGCCATCGGCGGCCTGATCTACTGGAAGTCAGAATGGTTGGTGCAGCTGTTTCTGAACGCTGGGGACGGACCTGCCATAGCCGTCGCCGCTTTGCGCGCGGGCGCGCTGACACTGCCGCTGATTCCGGCGTGTACGCTGGCGAATCTGGGGTTTCAGGCGGTGCATCGACCGACGATCGCCTCCTTTTTGGCGTCGGCGCGGCAGGGGTTGTTTTTCATCCCGCTGATTCTATGGTTGCCGCGGCTGTGGGGTGTGGCGGGCGTGCAGTTTTCTCAGGCGCTGGCGGACGGGGCGACCTTCCTTTTGAGCGCGCCGTTTTTGGTATATTTTTTCCGCAAAGCGGTTGACAACAAAAGTGGGAAAGTGTAGTATTGAATCAGTATACGCCATTTTGATCCGGGCTGTGGCTGGCACAAAATGGCGACCGTGACAAATTATAAAGGAGACTACAACTATGCTTTCCAAATTACCGATTGCTGTTCAAGTATATTCTGTTCGCGATGACGCGGCTGCTGATTTTAAAGGTACCCTGCAGAAATTGAAAGATATGGGCTACGATGGCGTTGAGCTGGCTGGCCTGTATGGCATGACCGCTGCTGAAGTGCGCGCTGCCCTGGACGAAGTGGGCATTCCCGCCATTTCCGCTCACGTTCCCTACGCTGAGCTGGTAGCTGATGCTGAGGGCACCATCGCCGCTTACAAGGAGATCGGTGTTCAGTACATCGCCTTCCCTTACTTGGGCGAGGAAGATCGTCCCGGCGCTCCTGCTTTTGAGGAGACTTTGAAGAACATGCGCCACATCTGCGAAGTGGGCAAGGAAATGGGCATCCCCTTCCTGTATCACAACCACGATTTCGAATTCATCAAAATGGAGAACGGCCAGTACGGTTTGGATTACATGTACGACACCATTCCCGCTGATCTGCTGCAGACCGAGCTGGATACCTGCTGGGTAAACGTTGGTGGCGAGAATCCTGCTGACTACATCCGCAAATATGCAGGCCGCTGCCCCGTGGTTCATTTGAAAGACTTCTATAAAGAAGGCCACGCCGCCGGCATGTATGAGCTGATCGGTATCGAGAAGAAGGAAGAAGCCAAAGGCACCTTCGAGTTTCGTCCCGTTGGTCACGGCATGCAGAACATTCCCGCCATCATCGAGGCCGCCGAGGCTTCCGGTGCTAAATGGCTGGTAGTTGAGCAGGACCGTTCCGTTGGCCGCACTCCCATGGAAGCTGTTCAGATGAGCATCGAATATTTGAAGGGCTGATTGATTAGGTAATATGACTGCCGCTCCCGTAAGGGGCGGCAGTTTTTTTCTTAATGACACATACCCTATAGTTGTTTGCCCCTTCGACTACATGGTTGACCCCTTGATATTGACACAACCATGTAGTCGTTTAGTAATTTGCTACATGGTTGACCCTCTTACGAAGAGATACCCTAAAGTCATTTCTACATGGTTGCACATTTTAAACTAGCTAACCATGTAGCAGTACACCATGGTTTCCCTGTTATTGATAAGCCACCATGGTCACAATCGTAAAATCGTCTACACGGTCCACTGTTGCTCAGCTATTCACCATGGTCACAATTGCAATTTGACTACATGGTCACCCCTTCACGCCCCCATGACCATGTATCCTCTACCACCCACCTCGAATGTCTTCGTCATTTTGTACAAACACCTGTCCGCCATTCGTGGAACGCTAGCAAAATCGCCGAAAATTATTTTTCTTCCAAAATCACTTGTCTTTCGCGCGAAAACAGAGTATGATATAACGCAACCCGCAAAAGCGGATACGCCCGGCGACGCAGAAAGGAGCCGCCCGGCAGCCCAGTAATATAGAAGTAATTCAGAAAGAAAGTGAACCATATGTTATATCATTCTACCCGAAACAAAAACGGCGCAGTCGATGCATCACAGGCCATCCTCAGCGGTCTCGCCCCCGACGGCGGCCTCTATATGATGGACCGTATACCCAGCCTCGACCTCGCCGCCATGATGCAGCAAGACGTATACGGCATGGCTGAAACCATCCTGTCCGCCCTGCTCCCCTCCATCGAAAACATGGGCCGGCTCGTACACCAGGCCTACGACCATAAATTCCGCACCCCCGAGCTCACCCCCACCCGGCCCGTCGGCCCCTACGGCGTGCTCGAACTCTTCCACGGCCCCACCTCCGCCTTCAAGGACGTGGCGCTGTGCATGCTCCCCCAGCTCATTTCCGCTGCCAAGCAGCAAAAAGGGATGGAGGATACCATCCTGATCCTGACTGCCACATCCGGCGACACCGGTAAAGCAGCACTGGCAGGCTTCCAAGACGTACCCGGCATCAAGATCTGCGTATTCTACCCCCACGGCGGCGTATCCGCCGTGCAAAGAGCACAGATGGTCACCCAAAAGGGTGAGAACGTAACCGTCTGCGCTGTGGAAGGTAATTTCGACGATGCCCAGACCGGCGTGAAGAACATCTTCGCCGCTGATTCGAAAGACAATTTATTTGAAGGAAAAGGCGTGGCCTTATCCTCTGCCAACTCCATCAACATCGGTCGTCTGGCTCCCCAGGTGACCTACTATTTCAAATCCTATCAGGATCTGCTAAATGCCGGACGCATTCAAATGGGCGATGAAGTCAACTTCACCGTTCCCACCGGCAACTTCGGCGACATTCTGGCGGGCTACCTGGCCAAGTGCATGGGCCTGCCCGTGGGCAAGCTGATCTGTGCATCCAATGCCAACAACGTGCTCACCGATTTCATCCGTACCGGTTTGTATGACCGCCGCAGACCTCTGCTGAAGACCCAGTCACCCTCCATGGACATTCTGATTTCCTCCAACTTGGAGCGTATGCTGTATCTGCTGTCCGACAATAACACCGAGCTCATCGCTGATCTTATGAACCAGCTTTCTAAAGAAGGTTTTTATCAAATCTCCGATGAGATGCTGACCAAGCTCCAGAATGAATTCTGGGCCGGTTGCTGCGACGATGAAACCTCGCTGCAGACCATCCGCCGCGTTTGGGAAGAGCATCATTATGTATGCGATACCCACACCGCTGTGGCCTGGGAAGTGGCTGAGCAGTATCAAAGAGAAACCGGTGACGACAGACCCATGGTGGTGCTGTCCACTGCCTCTCCTTACAAGTTCCCGGCATCAGTGCTGAGCGCCATTGCACCTGAAGAAGCCGCAAATCTTGATGACGAATTTGAACAGATGAATCTGTTGTCGAGCCTGACCGACACCGAGATCCCGCAGGCCCTGGCCGAACTTTCCGGCCTGCCGGAGCGTCACCTTGCTGTAACCGCTAAAGATCGAATGTTAGACTATGTTTTGAACATCCAATAGAATCGAGGAAATATATCATGAAAAAAGTAACCATTCGCGTACCTGCTACCACTGCTAACCTGGGCCCGGGCTTCGATGCCTTCGGCTGCGCCCTGAGCCTGTATACCGATGTAACCTTTGAGCTGACGGATTCCGGTTTGGAGATCACCGGCTGCGACGAGGAGTTTACCGGCCCTGATAATTTGGCCTATACCTCATTTTGCGCAGTACTGGCTTCCTTCTCCGGCGAAGTGCCCGGTGTGAAGATCCACATCGACGCCCACATTCCGATCTGCCGTGGTTTGGGTTCTTCCGCAGCGCTGCTGGTGGCCGGTGCCATTGGTGCCAACGTGCTCATGGGCAATAAGCTGTCCACTCAGGGTCTGCTGAACATTACCAACGCGATGGAAGGCCATCCCGATAACTTGGCACCCGCTTTTCATGGTGGTTTGACTGCTTCCATGGTGGATAACGGTCTGCCGGTAACGGTAAACTTCCCGCTGCATCCCGATTGGGAGTTCCTGGCGCTGGTGCCTGACTTTACCCTTTCCACCGCCAAAGCTCGTGCGATCCTGCCCACCGAGGTGACCCGTGCCGATGCCATTTATAACATCGCTCACGGTGCTATGGTACTGAAGGCGCTGGAGCTGGGCGATTCCAAGCTGCTGCGCAACGCCATGAAGGACCGTCTGCATCAGGATTACCGTAAACATTTGATTCCCGATTACGATGCCATTGAAACACTGATCCGTACCACCGATGCGGGTTTCTGCATCAGCGGTGCCGGCCCCACCTTGCTGTGTATCACTCAGGATGAGACCTTGGAAGCAAAGCTGATCGAAAAGCTGCCGGGCATCACCCAGGCCAACTGGGAGATCATTCCCCTGCATGTGGAGTTCCAGGGGGCAAGAGTTATCGCCACCGAATAATATCGTAATGCACGGTTCCACGATGGCGCTAACTCTGAGTTATCGCCACGGAGTAATATCATAAACAAAAAAGGAGGGCTCGGCGCTCTCCTTTATTTTTCTTGATTTCAACTCGATTTTGCAGTTGCAAGTCCTGCCGCTGCGTGATAAAATGATACCAACTGACAGGCGAGGGCGCTGCTTCGCTGCGGACTCGTTTGCAAAACTTAATACTTTGGAGGTATTCCCTATGAGCGAATACAATACCTATATGAACATGGCTCCCGCCAATCCGGCAGTGGCAGCTGTAAAGAAAACCGGCGGTTCTGCCCTGTTCCTGATCGCAACTATTACATATACTGTTACGGTTCTGCTGAGCCTGATCTCTGCTTTTATGCCTTCATCTATGTATGCCTACGCAGATATGCTTTATGAGCTTACCTACGATTACAGTGTATACGAAACCATATCCGCTATGAACGCCGGCAGCATCTTTGGTGCCCTGATTGCTTCTATTCCTACCATTTTGACCGCGTTAGGTCTTTGGCTGATTTATGGTGCCAGCAAATCCAACAAGCCCCGTGTATCCACCGGCGGTCTCACCATGATCAATGTATTCCAGATCATTATGTTAGTACTGGCATCCCTTGGTCTGGCAATTATATGTGTCCTAATGGTTGTTGCTGCTTTGGCTGTGCGCGAAGCGAATGCCTGGTCGTTCTACGGCTATAGCGGCGCAGAAGCTGTTTTAGGCATTGCCGGAACCGCTTTCCTTGTGATTTTTGCAATCCTGATCCTTTTCATGGTTCTGGCCATCATTTATTATGCGAAACTGATCGGCAGCATCCGTGTGATCAAAAAAGCTGCCAACGGTATCGTAGCCGGAAAGAAGATCTCCATGTTTGTCATTGTGATCAACTTCATCATTGTTGGTCTCAGCGTGATCGGCCTGATTAGTAGTTTGGTATTTTTCAACTTCATTACTTTCTTAGGGAATCTGCTGACTATCACTTTCAATATTCTCATCACCATCATCCTGATCCAGATGCGCGGCAGATTGAACCAGATCGTTGTGGATCACTCCATGAATCAAACCGATGCTTACTATAATACCGGTGCTTACGAGAACTACAACACTGGTTCCGTACCTCCCGTACAGCCCCAGTATGAGCAGCCTCAGCAGTACCAGCAGCCTCAGGGTCAGCCCTATGGCCAGGCTCCTCAGTATGGTCAGCCTCAGCAGTATCAGCAGCCTCAGGGTCAGCCCTACGGCCAGGCTCCTCAGTACGGTCAGCCTCAGCAGTATCAGCAGCCGCAGGCTCCCCAGCAGAATCAGCAGCCCTGGAACGGCGGCCAGCAGTAAAAAAGATTGGCTACGCCAATCTTTTTAAAGAACCTTCGGTTCTTCAAAACAAGTAAGATACTTTCACGATAATCTTTTACCAGTAAAAGAGCGCTTTTGTAATGCCTACCACAGCATTGCAAAAGCGCTTTTTGTATTATTAAACCTAACTTATAACCTGAGTTAAAATCTAAATTAAAACCGTATCGTCACCTTCGTGCCGCTTCCGACCTTGCTTTCCAGTTCCACCGCCGCCTTATGATACAACGCGCCGTGCTTCACAATGGAAAGGCCCAGACCCGTACCGCCGATGGCTTTAGAATGACTTTTATCCACCCGGTAAAAGCGTTCAAACACTCGGTCCTGATCCTCTTCGGGAATCCCGATGCCCGTATCCGCCACGCTCAGCACGATGCGTCCGCCCTGATATCCAGCCTCCACGATCACGGTGCCGCCATCGCGGTTATACTTAATGGCATTGTCGATCAGATTAAACACCATCTCCTGTAAAATCTGCCGCACACCGGTCACCACCGGCTGTCTGCCGCCTTCTCTGGGCACCTGCAGCCGCAGCTGAATCGCCCGCTGCTCCGCCGCATACCGAGCCCGCTCCAGCTCCTCTGCCGCCACCTGCGCCAGATCCACCGGTTCCTCCTCCAGCTGCACCTGATTCTCATCCAGCTGGGAGATCTTCATAATATCACCCACCAGCGCGATCAGCCGCTGGCTTTCTTTATAAATATTACCGGCAAAATGGGGCACATCCTCCGCGCCCACCATGCCGCTCTGCATGATCTCCGCAATGCCGGAAATCGACGTGAGCGGCGTTTTCAGCTCGTGGGACACGTTGGCTGAAAACTCCCGGCGCAACGCCTCCCGCGCCTCCACCTCCTCGGCGATCCGCTCATACTGTTTCTCCAAACGATGCAGCAGGGGACGGACCTCCTTATAGGTCTCATTCTGCTCCGGATGCTCCAGATCCAGCTCGTTGATGGGCTTCACGATCTTACGGGCACTGTGCTTCGCTAGCAAAAAGGTACCCACCACCAAGCCCGCGATCACCGTGATCAGCGGCCAAATCAGTTCGAACAGCATAGAAAAGATCGAGCTTTCCGTGCTGGATACGCGCAGCACCGTTCCATCGGGCAGCATGCGCGCATAATAATACGTCGTCTGGGAAAGCGTGGTGGAATATCGCTCGCTGAAACCTTCGCCAAGCTCCAAAGCTTCCGCCACCTCTTCACGATCCACGTGATTCTCCATGGCCGCCGCATCGCTCTGACTGTCAAACAGCACCGTACCATCCGCCGCGATCCAGGTAATACGCGATGTCTTATCGGTCTCCACCGCATCCAAATACGCCAGACCGCCGCCTTCCACGCCCGCCGTAATAAACAGCGCCTCCGTCACCAGCTCATCGCGGCTACGTTCGGTAATAAAATCATACATGATCTTCACGATCAGCGCCGAGCTCACCACCAGCACCGCCAGCGCCACCGCCAGCACATTACGAAAAATACGTTTTCTCATCGCCTCTTACCTGCCTTACGCCACCGGCGCACCCATCTTATAACCCACGCCCCGCACGGTCTCGATGTAATCCCCCGCCGCGCCCAGCTTCTGCCGCAGCGTGCGAATATGCACATCCACCGTACGGCTTTCGCCGTCAAACTCGTAGCCCCAGATCCTTGTCAGAATCTGATCGCGAGTAAGGACGAGGCCCTGATGTTTGAAAAGTAAACACAAGAGTTCAAATTCTTTGTAGGTCAAAGTGACGGGTTCACCCTCCACCTTAACTTCATGTCTGCCGGGACATACACTGAGGCAGCCCAGATGAAAAGAGGACTGGTCGGCATCTTCACCGGTTCGTCGCAGCATGGCTTTAATGCGGGCCACCAGTTCCATCATGCCAAAGGGTTTGGCGATATAATCGTCAGCACCAATATCCAATCCCCGAACCTTGTCATATTCGGAGCCCTTGGCGGTGATCAAGATCACCGGCAGCCGCTTGGTACTGCTGCTCCCTCTCAGCTTCTGTAAGATCTGCAGCCCGTCTTCACCGGGCAGCATGATATCCAGTAATAATAAGGAAGGCTTCTGCTCTTCCATGGCCCGCCAGAAATCCCGTGGGTGGGCAAAGCCCTTGGCCTCTAAATTGCTATGGGTAAGGGTATATATGACCAGTTCGCGAATACTGTCGTCATCTTCTAAATAATAGATCATTCCTGACTCCTTTTATGAATACACGATCGCTTTGGCAAGGTACTCAGCCTCGCCCGATTTGACGCCTGCGGCGTCCTTCCTTTTTAAGTATACGGAGGAATCCTTCTTTTCGCAAGTTAAATGTGGGTAAACTGGGCAGACTTAACGTAGATTTAACATTGCACGGTTTTGGATTTAACGTGGATCGTATATGATGGTTTTTGTTTGACATAAAAAGAGTTTATGAGGAGATCAGTTATGACGATTTTTGAGGTTTTGAAGCTCGTGGGCGGCCTTGCGCTTTTCCTGTACGGTATGGATGTTATGGGTAAGTCGCTGGAGAAGCAGGCCGGTGGTAAATTGCAGAGCATTTTGGCGAAGCTGACCGCGAATCCTTTCAAGGGATTTTTATTGGGCGCGGCGGTTACGGCGATCATTCAGAGTTCTTCCGCCACTACGGTTATGGTGGTTGGGTTTGTTAACTCCGGTATTATGCAGCTGAGACAGGCGATCGGCATCATCATGGGTGCCAACGTGGGTACCACGGTGACTTCCTGGCTGCTGAGTTTGACCGGTATTGAGGGGAGCAGCATTTTGGTTCAGCTGCTGAAGCCCACTTCCTTTACTCCTATTTTGGCGCTGATCGGTATTATCATGCGCATGACGAAGAAAAAAGAAGACATCGGCACCATCCTGCTGGGCTTTGCGGTGCTGATGTTTGGTATGGATGCCATGTCCGCCGCTGTCAAGCCTTTGGCGAATGTACCTGAGTTCACCCAGATGCTGACGGTGTTCAGTAACCCGATCCTGGGTGTGCTGATGGGCGCCCTGCTGACGGCTATCATTCAGAGTTCTTCCGCTTCCGTTGGTATTTTGCAGGCTCTGTCTGTGACCGGTGCCATTACCTACGGCAATGCTCTGCCCATCATCATGGGTCAGAACATTGGTACCTGTGTGACGGCGATGCTGTCTTCCATTGGCGCCAATAAGAATGCCCGCCGTGCGGCTATGGTGCATCTGTATTTTAATATCATTGGTGTGCTGGTATTTTTGACCTTGTTCTACGTGCTGAATGCAGTTTTGGATTTCACTTTTGTAGGCAGTCAGATCGATGCCATGGGCATTGCTGTGATCCACACCTGCTTTAACGTGCTGGCCACCGCTGTGATGCTGCCCTTCACCAAGGGTCTGGAGAAGCTGGCGTACCTGACCATCCGCGATGACCATCAGGAACAGAAGGTGGAACTGCTGGATGAGCGTTTGTTTACCACTCCCGGTGTGGCTGTTGCCCGTAGTCACGAGCTGACTCAGCAGATGGCGCACCTGGCAAAGGATACTTTAATGAAGGCCATTTCCTTGACCACTCATTACGATCCTGCCGTGGTACAGGAGGTGGCCGCCCAGGAGGATCAGCTGGATACCTATGAAGATAAGCTGGGTACCTATCTGGTGCGTCTGTCCCAGCGCGAGCTGACCTTGGCCGATAGCCGTCAGGTTTCACAGCTGCTGCACTCCATCAGCGATCTGGAGCGTATTGGCGACCACGCTGCTAACATTGTATATCCGCTGGAGCGCCAGCCTGCTTTTTCCGAAATTGCCCGTACTCAGCTCGATACGTTGTACGCCGCCACCGAGGAGATCCTGTCCATGACAGTGGCTGCTCTCGACAACGATGACCTGTCTCTGGCCAAGCGCATCGAGCCCCTGGAGCAGGTGGTAGATGAGATGACCGAGGCGATCCGGAATCAGCACATTGAGCGCTTGAAACAGGGTAAGTGCACCATCGATGCCGGTATTGTGCTGCTGGACATTCTCACCAACATGGAGCGTGTGGCCGACCACTGTTCCAACATCGCCTCCGCCATGATCGAAATGCGTCACGACGCACTAGATCTGCACCACTATCTTGATGACTACGAGGAAAGCTCCTACTACAAGCAGACCCACGCTGAGTTTGCGGCTAAGTATTCACTGTAAACAAGAAAAAGCTTCTGATTTCAAATGCATGTCACTGTAGCATTGAAATCAGAAGCTTTTTAGTTTTTCCAAATCACGACCCGGCCTTCGGCCAAGGTCTTTTTCATATCGATGAGTCGCTGATTCGACGAACCGCGAAACAACAAAGAAATGTCCTTTAGTTCTTCCACAAATCGGCCGTCCACCAACACATCCAGCTGCTCCAACAATTCGTCGGTGACCTCGCAGCGTACATGGGTGCCAGGCGTTTTCATCTCATCCAACGTAAAGCCAGAATAGGCCCAAATGGTTTTACGAGGCAGCTTTTCCCGTACACGTTTCACAAACGGCAGCAGGGCTCGCTGGTTTTCCGGCTCAAAGGGCTCGCCGCCAAGCAGGGTCAAGCCATCGATATATGCCGGCTCCAGCATTTTCAAAAGCTTGTCCTCCGTCTCAGCTGTAAACGGCTGACCATAGCAAAAATCCCAGGTCTCCGGCTGGAAACAGTGAGGGCAGCGGTTGGTGCAGCCTGACACGAACAGGGTCACCCGCACACCAATGCCGTTGGCAATATCACAGTTTTTTATATTTCCATAGTACATTTCATATTCTCCCCATATGTTAACTGAATACAGAAGCGAAGCCATTGTCGGCTTCGCTTCCTGCTTAAGTTCGCCTTTGGCGTACTTTTTATAGATGCATTACTCTTTCTTTGATCTCTTGTGTTCGACCCTGGTTCCAGTACTGGGTGCCGATGTATCCGCAGGTACGTCTGGCAACATTCATTTTGTCCTGGTCCTGATTTCCGCAGCGCGGGCAGGTCCACACCAGCTTGCCGTCCTTCTCTTCGATCACGATCTCACCGTCCCAGCCGCAGCACTGGCAGTAGTCGCTCTTGGTGTTCAGCTCGGCGTACATGATGTTCTCGTAAATAAACTTCATAACGGAGAGCACGGCCTCGATGTTGTTCTGCATGTTGGGCACTTCCACATAGCTGATGGCACCGCCGGTGGACAGAGCCTGGAACTGGGATTCAAAGGCCAGCTTTTCAAAGGCGTCGATGGGCTCGGTCACGTGTACGTGGTAGCTGTTGGTGATGTAACCCTTATCGGTCACGCCCTCAATAATACCGAAACGGCGCTGCAGGGTCTTGGCAAATTTATAGGTGGTAGACTCCAGAGGAGTTCCGTAAATACCGAAGCCGATGGTGGTTTCTGCTTTCCAGCGGTCACAGGCTTTGTTCATGTGTTTCATTACATCCAAAGCGAAGGGAGTGGCCGAAGGATCGGTATGGGACTTTCCGGTCATGTAGCGTACACATTCGCACAGGCCGGCATAACCCAGGGAGATGGTGGAATAGCCGCCAAACAGCAGCTTATCGATGGGCTCACCCTTGGCCAGACGGGCGCAGGCACCGTACTGCCACAGGATGGGAGCGGCATCGGACAAAGTGCCCTTCAAACGCTCATGACGGCACATCAAAGCGCGGTAGCACAGAGCCAAACGCTCATCGAAGATCTTCCAGAATTTATCGAAGTTTCCGCCGGAAGAAAGGGCCACATCCACCAGATTGATGGTTACAACGCCCTGATTGAAACGGCCGTAGAACTGATACTCACCCTTTTCGTTCTTCCAAGGTGACAGCGCACTGCGGCAGCCCATAACCGGGAAGCAGTTGCCCTCTTTCAGTTCTTTCATCTTCTTTTCGGAAATATAGTCGGGAACCAGACGCTTAGCGGTACACTGAGCCGCCAGCTTGGTCAAGTAATAATAAGGCGAATCCTCATGGATGTTATCTTCTTCCAACACATAGATCAGCTTGGGGAAGGCGGGCGTTACCCATACGCCCTGCTCATTTTTAACGCCCTGATGACGCTGCAGCAGCACTTCCTCGATGATCATGGCCAGGTCTTTCTTTTCCTGTCGGCTCTTGGCCTCGTTCAGGTACATGAATACAGTCACGAAGGGAGCCTGACCGTTGGTGGTCAACAGAGTTACCACCTGATACTGAATGGTCTGCACGCCCTTGCGCACTTCTTCACGCAGACGCACCTCGGTGAGCTTCTCCAGATCCTCCTGACTCAGGGACAGACCGATCTTGTTGGTCTCACGCTCCAGATCACGATGGATCTTCTCACGGCTTACCTGTACAAAGGGAGCCAGATGCGCCAAAGAAATGGACTGACCACCGTACTGGTTGGAAGCCACCTGAGCAATGATCTGGGTGGCGATATTACAAGCGGTGGAAAAGCTGTGAGGACGCTCGATCAGCGTACCGGTAATTACGGTAGGGTGGTGCAGCATATCCTCCAGATTGACCAGATCGCAGTTATGCATATGCTGGGCATAATAATCGGTGTCATGGAAATGGATGATACCCTCGTTGTGGGCATCCACGATCTCCTTGGGCAACAGGATTCGGTTGGAAATGTCGCGGGACACTTCACCAGCCATGTAGTCACGCTGGGTGGAGTTTACCACAGGGTTCTTGTTAGAATTTTCCTGCTTGGCCTCCTCGTTGTTGCACTCGATGAGGCTCAGGATCTTGTCGTCGGTGGGGTTAGACTGACGCACCAACTGGCGGGTATAACGATATGTAATGTATTCCTTTGCCACTTCAAAAGCACCGTGAGCCATGATCTGCTGCTCTACCATGTCCTGAACTTCTTCCACGCTGGGGGAACGTCCCAACTTTTCGCAGCGCAGCACCACGCTCTCGGCGATGCGGCTGATCTGAAGGGCCGTCAGTCTGGCCGCTTCCTCAATTTTGCTGTTGGCCTTTTGAATCGCAGTTATAATCTTGGTAATATCAAAATCAACTTCCGAACCGTTTCTTTTAATGATTCGCATGTTCCTTCTCCTCTCAAATCCTTTTGTATAGCCGGTTAGCTACACTTAACCCCGTATATTGTTATAATTTTCTAATTTTCACCACTACATATAGTGGTCCGTGATTCAAATATTAGCAGATGAAGCACCAAATGTCAACAGTAAAAAGAGCCTCTTCAAGCATTTTTTTGCTTGAGAAGCTCTTCCAAATCATCTGTTTTTTCATCGCGGACTCGCGCAGACATCTGTCCGGTTTGCGCCCATGGCGCAAAAAATTTACGTCCTTTGCAGGGACCACCTCGGTCAAGATCAGCCGGCAAAACTCAGGGTGGACAGCAGTTGTTCCAGCATGCTGTTATCGGCACCGGAGGTAAAATCGGACAGACAAATGAAGTACACCTGACTGCCATGGGGGATCAGCGCCATTTGCATGACGCAATGAACATTTTCCTTTTCCATTAGATAACTACAGGTCAGAGCTTCCACTTCACCATAAAAACGGATACGGCTGGCCTGCAGATCGTTGGACTCGATGCCGGTTTTTTTGATTTCCAGCAACAGGTCGTTGATGGGTTCCATAAGAGCTTCCAGTTCGACGGTCTCCACCTGATGCCCCATTTCCCAATAGCCGAAATCTACATAATTAGTGGTATCCTGAGCCGAAGTGGGCGCCACCAGTCGGCCGAACAGTGCCAGATTATTGTTGGTTCCAATGGTCTCGGCCTGTTTATCCGCCTCAGCCAGCACGCTGTCCCAGTTGCCGCCCTTCCAGCCTGCTTCGAAGCGAAACTCCATGTTGCCCACGGTGTACTCCGCCCAGTTGGCGGGCACCTCCACCTGTGCATCGCTGTAATCGCTGCCGCAGCCGGTCAACACAAGCATGGCTGTGCAGATCACTGCTAAAATTCGTTTGAACATATATATGAATCCTCATTATTTTCATTTACTAACCCATCAATAAAGCAACAGGCTATTTTTATCTTACCATATTTTCGGTTGTAAAGCCACCTTCTTTTGTGGTATTAAAGAAGATTTTTTCTTTATAATTTCAGACTCCCTGATAAAAATTTTATTTAGCTTTAAACTCATTACTTTCTTCATCGGGGAGTTATTTTAATTGACACCTTTTCTAGAAAATACTATAATAGTAATAATAATTTCGACATTTTTCACAAGGGGAAGTTTTATGAAAATTACAGTTTTTTCTCATTCCGCCTTCAATACAGTCTTATTACCCGACAAATGCGCCGGTCAATATTGGCTCACTGCTAAAGGACCTGATGGAAATCCGGTCAAAATCGTAGCCGTGGAAGGTGTACGTCCTACTGCTGAAGAACCCAACGGACATTGGATCTTAAAGTCCAACTCACATTTTTATATTATGAATCAAGGGCAGGAGCGCATCGAAAAACTCGTGCTCGGACTCCGTGCGCTCTATGTGATCCGCAGCAGCGACGGACGTTTCGAATACCGTTTGTTCACCGAACCGCTTAGCAATGATCGCAAGCAATACCGGGTTTATGAGCTCATGCAGGGCGATTTGAAGTTGGAGATCGGTCGTGGTCCTGAGTGCGATATCCAATATGCCAGCGGCTATATCGGCAAAAATCATGCCACCATTCACGTCGCTTCCAAAAAGATGGGCGTGATCGACCATAACAGTTTGAACCGTACCTTCGTGAATGGTACTGCTGTCAGCCAGGCGCCTTTGAATACCGGCGATGTAATCTACATCATGGGCCTGCAGATTGTGGTAACAGGTCGCTTCTTGTATATTAACAATCCCGATGGAGCCGTTACAGTCCACAGCCGTTGGCTGCGGGAACATCATAGTGCCGGCTATCAGCCGAATCTGACCGCTCCCGATACCACAGCAGAAGCGGAAGAAGATATCGACTTCTACTATCGCGCTCCCCGCTTCAAACACGATGTGGACACCTTTGAACTGAAACTGGATGCCCCTCCTTCCGGGCAAAACAGTGAATCCCTTCCGGCCATTATGACACTGGGCCCCTCCATCACCATGGGTATGGCCTCTGCCACTTCTGCCTTGTTCTCTGTGGTCAATGCAGCCGGAACCGGTAATTTTGGTTCCGCCCTTCCTTCCATCATGATGAGTATCAGTATGTTGGCCGGTACTTTGCTTTGGCCGACCCTGACTAAAAACTATCAGAAAAAGAATGCTGCGAAAAAGGAACAGGCGCGTCAAACCGCTTATTCCAATTATCTGCAGCAAATGGAACAGCGCGTCGCCAACGAGATCACAAATCAGGAGCAGATCCTGCGTGAAAATGATGCCATTACTGTCGACTATCTGAATCGCTTCAATGCGACTCCGTTGCATATTTGGGAGCGCACCCCCAAGCACTCCGACTTTTTGCGCCTGCGTTTGGGTGTCGGTCGTCTTCCGTTAAATGCCGATATTCAGTATTCCGAGCGCCACTTTGCTGTGGAACATGATAATCTGACTGAAGCCATGTATCAATTCGGTGAGCGGGAACGCTGGCTGAATAACGTTCCTATCTGTCTGTCTTTGAGAGAGCGCTTCATCAGTGGTATCTATTCCACCCGTGATCAGCTGATGCAGTACGTAAAAAGTCTGCTGCTGCAGCTGACCACCCTGCACAGTTACGATGAAGTCAAATTGGTGCTTCTCTATAACGAAAAAGATGAAGACGAGCTCTCCTTCGTTCGTTGGCTGCCCCATACTATGAACAACGAGCGCCGCATCCGCTACATTGCCACTAATCCGGAAGAAGTGAAAAACCTTTCCGCCGACATGGATGCCATTGTGGAGTATCGTAAATCGCTCAACCCCGAACAGTTGGAAGATGAACTTCCCTATTATGTGGTGATCTGCCTTGACAAAAAACTGGCCTCCCGTGCTGAGTTCCTTCGTTCGATTCTGGATTCTAAAGATAATCTGGGCATCTCCGTGCTGTCAATGTATGAGCGCTTAAAGGATCTGCCTAAGGAATGTTCCGCTGTTGTACAGCTGAACAAACAGGGCGGCGGCTCCTTAACCTTGCTGAACGATGTTTGCGATCTTCCTCTGCCCTTCCAGGTGGACAATCCCAAGCACATCGACTTAAAACGTATTACCCAGATTTTGGCCAATACCTTCCTGGATATCAACGATTCCTCTTTCCAGCTTCCTAAGAAATACACTTTCATGGAAATGATGGATGTGGGCATGGTTGAACACATCAATCTGCTGGAAAACTGGTCCGCCAACGATCCCACCAAATCTTTGGCCGCACCCATTGGTATCGACCCCTATGGCGATCCCTTTATGTTGGATCTGCATGAAAAGGCTCACGGCCCCCATGGTTTGATCGCCGGTATGACCGGTTCCGGTAAGAGTGAAACCATTATCGCATATATTCTTTCCATGGCCATTCAGTATCACCCCAACGAAGTCGCCTTCATTTTGATCGACTATAAAGGCGGCGGCATGGCGAAAGCTTTCGAAGACATTCCCCATACAGCCGGTATTATTACCAACTTGGACGGCAATGCCATCAACCGTTCGCTGGTGTCCATGCAGAGCGAACTGCATCGCCGCGAACTCATTTTCCAGAAAGTCTCCAAACAATATAACATCAGTAACATCGACATTTATAAATATCAGAAGCTATACCGCGAAGGCAAGGTTTCCGAACCCCTGCCCCATCTGATCATCATATCCGATGAGTTTGCGGAATTGAAAAAAGATCAGCCCGACTTCATGGCCGCTCTGACCAGTACCGCCCGCGTAGGCCGAAGCCTGGGTGTACATCTGATTTTGGCTACCCAGAAGCCCGGCGGTGTAGTGGATGATCAAATTCGAAGCAATAGCCGCTTCCGCTTGTGCCTGAAGGTACAGGATCGCGGCGACAGCACCGAAATGATGGGCCGTCCGGAAGCCGCTTCTTTGGTGGATACCGGCCGCTTCTACCTGCAGGTAGGCAACAATGAATTGTTCGAACTGGGCCAGTCCGCCTGGGCCGGCGCCTTCTATCATCCCGCACCCAATGTAATCAAAGAGCTGGACGATGCAGTTTCCGTTATTAACACCAATGGTCGTGTAATCGCTGAGGTCAACACCGACCGCTATCCGAACCAGAAAGATGCCAGCAAACAGCTGGATGCCATTACCGACTACATTCAAAAGATCAGCGAAGAAGAGAATATCCGCCGCTGGAAAATGTGGCTGGATCCCATTCCTGCCAAGGTTTATGTGGATCAGCTGAAAGAGAAGTATTCCGGTGTTGCTCCTGCCAACCGTTTTGAACTGAACCCCGTCGTGGGCGAGTATGACGATCCGCAGCATCAGGCCCAGGGTCTGCTGCGCGTGCCGCTCAGTGCCGATGGCAACGTCATTGTTTACGGCTCTGCCGGAAGCGGTAAGAGCATGTTTGTTGAAGCCATGTGCTACTCCCTCATGACCGAGCACACCCCCGAGGAAGTGAATCTGTACATTATGGATCTGGGCGCCGAAACGCTGACCTCGTTGGCCGAGGCTCCCCATGTGGGCGATGTGATCCTGGCGCACGAGACCGAGAAGGTCGAAAACCTGTTCAAGCTGCTGCAGGGCAAGCTGAATACCCGCAAAAAGCTGCTGTCCCAGTACGGCGGTTCCCTGACCGAGTACAATGCCCACGCTGCCAAGCCCGAACCCAATATTGTTGTTTTCATTAACAACTACGCCGGTTTTTCCGAGCTGTTCGAAGAACGCCTGGGCGACATCAATTACCTAACCCGCGAGGGTACCAAATACGGTATTTACTTCGTGCTGACCTGTACCGGTGTAAACAATGTACGTTTTAGCATGATGCAAAACTTCAAGTGCCTCTACTGCCTGCAAATGAACAATACCAGCGATTATGCCAACGTGGTTGGCAAAACCGGCGGTTTGCTTCCCGAGGATCATGTGGGTCGTGGTATGATTCGCTTCGGTAAAGATCAGGTTGTTGAATTCCAGACGGCCTGTGTTACCAAAGAAGCCTCCCAGTATCAGTTCCTGCGCAGCTTCAGTAAAGAACTGGCTGATCGCTACAAACATCATAGAGCTGTTGGTGTTCCGGTGCTGCCTGAGGTGGTGACCGCCGAATATTTAGCTGCCTATGTGAACGCTGCCGATCTGAGTACGATCCCGGTGGGCGTAGAAAAGGAAACGCTGGAAATTGCCCGTTTCGATCCGCTGACTCAGCCGGTGCATCTGATCCTTTCTCAGAATCAGGAGTGGAAGCCCTTCACAGAATCTTTGGCCGCCTTGCTGGCCGATTCTTACGGAGTTAAGACTCTGCTGCTGGCCCCCGCTGGCTGTGGTAAAACCCTGCCAGAAACAGCGGCCCTGCAGGTTTGCGAGTCCCGCGATACCTGTGTTCAGGCTGCCTACGATATTTTCCAGCAGGTATTGATCCGTAATAACACCTACAAAGAAGCTGTTGCCGCCGGCAAAGAACTGCCCACCTTTGAACCCTTGTTCGTGGTGATCCAGTCCATGGCTCAGCTGAAATCTTTGTTGGACGGCTATGTGGTGAAAAACACCGAGGCCTCCGACGATACACCTTTGAATCGACTTAAGATCGCAATGGAGAAATGTGCCAAGGCCTATGGCGTATACTTTATTGTAGCCGAATCTTTGCAGGCTCTTACACCTTTTACCGCTGAAAACTGGTATAAGGTTCAGATCAATCCGAATCATGGTATGTGGATCGGAAATGGTATCAGCTCGCAGTATCGTTTGAATGTTACTCAAAAACCGCAAGGTTATAACGCTTCTGTGGAAAAGAGCTTTGGTTACTGCATCGATAATGCAGCAGCAACGCTTGTGAAATTCGCAGAATAATGGATGGAGGTACCCGCTATGAAAAAATATCTGGTCGATGTTTATCTTCCGGCTGCCGGCAAGCATTTGGATGTATTTTTGCCTGACAGCAAACCGATCGGCGAGGTGACCCGTCTGTTGGTAAATCTGGCAGACTCCCTTTCTGAGGGAGTCTATAAAGGCACTGCCGATTCCATGCTGCTCAGTGCCGATACCGGTTTGCCCTATACCCTGACCGATACCGTTGAAGAAGCCGGTATTCGCAACGCTTCTCGCCTCATTCTTATCTGATTATAATACCACCGCAGTTTCCTTGCCTTGGCATTGTAATATAACTTCAATTCATAAGGAGAATCAAAATGAATTTTACCGTAGATCCCCCAGTACTGCACTCTGCAGCTCAGAAATTCAGTCAGCTTTCCCAGGATTATACTACTGTTTACAATCGTCTGCTAAACGCGGCCCAGACCATGGGCGATGCTTGGAACTCCGCCGATAACCTGGCTTTTGTAGAACAGCTGAACGGCTTCTGCGAAGAGCTGAAAACCATGGCAAACCATTTGGAACAGGCTTCTCAGACTTTGAACCAGCAGGCCACCAATTATGAAACTGTACGTGACAATAACACCACCGGCGTAAAACAGCTGATGAATTAAGGAGGTAAAAAATATGTCAACTCGTATCGTACTTAACAGTGATCAAGTATTAGCCATTGCCTCTCAGATCGAAGCCGACAATCAGGAACTGCAGAACCTGCTGAATGACAGTAAGGCAACCATTGACGGCCTTTCCACTTCCTGGACCGGTGCTGCTGCCGATCAAACCCGTACTTCTTATGACTCCTTTGCCGGAAAATATTTCCAGACTTATTTCGATGTTTTGGAGCAGTACGTTAAGTTCCTGCGCACCAACGTAGCTGAACAGTATACCGAGACCGAAACCAGAAACACCCAGTTGGGTGACCAGTTCAAGTAATCACCGATTTAGCAAACTATATTTTCCTTGCAGCAGGAGTTTTCCCCTACCGGATCTCCTGCTGCAGGGTGACTACACACTCCTTGCGCCTAAGCGCTCAGAACGGAGACGATTATGTTTAAAAAGATATTTCTTGCAGTTATCGTATTAGCTGCTGTTATTATAGGAGGAACCGGCTGTATGCGCATCAATCAAACAACTACCAACGAACCCAAACCCAATGCAAACGAACTCGCGCTGGCCTATATGGAAGAAAAATACGGAGAACCCTTCACCTATTTTGCACCCTGGGGCAACAGCATGTCGGGTAATCGCGAGATTTTGGTAACCTGCGCAAGCCTACCCGAACAACAAATTCTTGTACAGGTAGAAAACTTTAAATCTGACGAAGCAATCTATCGGGATAATTATCATGCCGTAAAATATCAGGAAGAAGTCATCAACTTTTTCCAAACTACTGCTGCCGAAACATTTGGTACAGTCAATGCTTTCTATGTTCCCAGCAAACAGGGTTTGTCTGCTGACCTTCCAGCAGATGCCTCCTTTGAGAACTATTATGCAGATGCCTCCACTGTACTTCCCGTCATGCTGGAGATCTCCAATTCCAATTTTACCGATGCCTCTGCCATTGAAAGCTACTTAAACACTATTTCCGATGTAAAAGGACGTATTTCTGTCTCCTTTGTGGTGGTGCAAGATGACATCTTTGGCACATTAGACCACAACGGACTCCACGATCTAATTGTCAAGAAACAAGAAGTCTACTCTGCCCTTGGTACCATTTTAAATGGTACTGTACAGGTTGAATGATAGAGAGGACTAACCGATGAATCAAGATGTATTAGCAAATATAGCAGCTAATCTGGAAGCCGATTTTAGTAAATATGCCGACTCCGAGTATACTACAAACATATCCCCAAAGATTTCCATCAAATTTGAAGTTCCCGGCATGGAAGGCATACAGCAGCATAATCTCGAAGTTATTGCAGTGCATAATCTGCAGACCACAGATTACCTTTACGAAAATGGTCAAACAGTGAATGTAACTGGTCCTAAAGCCATTGCCTTTAAAGATGAGGCCGGCAACCTTTATGTACACTTCAATGGTACCGGTGATGGAAAATGGGGTTACAATACCCAAGCCTATGACGGTCAACCTTCGGTGGTTCAAGAGCAGGCATTAACATTTTTCAACGAAGTTGTCCAAAATCATTATGAAAATACCGGCACAGGTAATGTATATGTATCTGGCCATTCTCAAGGGGGCAATACTGCCCAATATGTTACCATAAACTCTCACTATGGTGACTACATCGACACCTGTATCTCACTAGATGGCCCTGGCTTTTCCGAGCAACTGATCCAAGATGCCATCAACCAGCACGGCGAAGCTTTTTTCGATCGTCAATGTGATAAGATCTACGCCTATAATGGTGAATCTGATTTCGTAAGTCCTTTAGGACAGACTCATATCATTCCCGAAGGACACACCACTGTGGTATCAACTCCTTCTTTTGAAACAAGTCATAATCCCTATGATGCACATGTTGTCACCGGCATGCTCACCAACGGCTCCTTGAACCTTCCCCCGGAAGGCACCGAATATCACGACTCCCCTTTCCGTGAGTTTATTAAATCTTTCGCTGCTGAAGTGACCACGCTGCCTCAGGAAGATCAGGCACGAGCTGCTGAACTGGCCATGAAATTTGCTGAATACTACCTTGGTAATGGCAAAATCAGTAATCAGCAAACCGTTCTGACCCAACAGGATCTGGATGATTTCACCGAGCTTTTGATTCCGCTTCTAGTCGATTACCTGAACAAAAACCCCGGTATGCTGGCTCCTGCCCTTGAATATTTGGGAGTCAACCCTGACACAGCCGCACTAATCGAATCTATCATCAAAAATTTCAACGATCTTCCCGAAGATCGGCGTAAAGACGCTTTGGAAGCATTGTTTGGTTGTCTGATCATCAACGAAGATGGGTCTATCGGCTTTGACGCCGACTTAAAGAAAATCATTGCTGCTCTTGTGCTGGCAGCTCCCGCCTTAATAGAGGCTGCCACCAACGATCCGGCGACCGTATACAGTGTTTTGAATCAGTTCGGCGTTATTGAAATGATCCAAAACTATATAAAAGACAATGCTATGAATATCTTTGCCATTGCAATCGCTATTGTTACCAACCCGATCCTCCTCAGTGTTGTAGTTGCTGTAACATCGGTTGTAGTACTCGCTGTATTTGTCATCGACGCCCTCTATGCTATTGTGGAACAGATTTCCGATCTGGCTCAGGACATCAAAGAATTTATTCTGCAGACTTTGCAATCTATTAAAGAAGCAATCGGCAAAATCAAAGAATACCTTCGCAAGAACAGCCCCGGCGGAAAATACGCCAGCAGTAATCCTTACTTTTCCGCTGACCCCGCCTTGCTGCGCGAATATGCTCGCCGTTTGGGCAGTATCAATTCCAGACTCCGCGATTTGGATCGTGATTTGAACGATTTGTACTGGCAGGTTGGATTTTTGGATCTTTGGGATATTCTCCAAGCCAACATCTTAACCAGCTACAGTGTCAATGTACGCCTTTGTCAAGGCTTTTTAAACACTGCCGCTGACAAATTCGAAGCCGCTGATAACACAGCCTTGCAATACATGGGAGGTTAACCATGGCTACACTTAATTCTTGCAGAAACGAACTCCAGTCCATCATTAACGAGCTGGTTGCCATCGAAGATGGCGTTCGTTATGATTTTAAGGGCATCGGCCAAAATTTCTGTGCCGACTCTCTGGATACCATTATCAACAAGTATCGGTATGTATTAAAACGACTGAACAATGTCGACACCAATCGTCTTGCCGACTTTATCAACGGGGAGGACTGATCCTATGGCCATTCAAAAAGTCAACACCGATGGCATTTTGGCAGCTGCCAACACGCTCTCCGCTTCCAATGCAGCCATGAACGATGCCTTTAATGTTCTGCGCTCCGCCGGATATACCATGGAAAACAGCTGGAACAGCCGCGCCGGCACTGCTGCCGCCAGTTTAATGTATCAGTTATTTAACGGCAATGAGGCTCGGTCTGCAGTGCTGCAAAACTATGTAAACCTGCTCCAGCAATCCGTTACTCCCGGCTATGTAAACGCCGAAACCGTTAATACAAAATTATCAGATCAATTCTTATGAGGTAAATCGACATGGCACTTATACAAGTCAACCATCAGGATCTGCGTAACATGGCCAACGCCATTGATAACTATTGTGAAATCCAGGAACGCCAAATGAACAATGCCAACGCCAGCATTAAAAACATGCTGACCTCCGACTGGATTGGTCCGGATGCTTTGGTCTTTGGCGGTCAGTGGGAAGCCGTTGATGCTCCGGATTCCACCGAAAAACGTTTCAAAGAATCTCTCAAAAACTATAGCAGTGCTCTAAGGGCCTGCGCTAACACCTACCAAACCGCCCAGGAAGATGTGTACAATTTGGCTGCACTTCTGCCGCGGTGGTGATCACTCAATTAAGGAATACAACTATGAATTACAATTACCACACCCATACCACCCGCTGCGGCCATGCCTCCGGCACCGAGCGTGAATATATTGAACGCGCCATTGCAAATGGGGTAGAGTACATGGGCTTTTCTGATCATGCTACCTTTGTTTTCCCCGATGGTTACGAATCTCACTACCGTGTGCCCTATGCTCAGGCCGCTGATTATTTTGAAACCATTTCTGCCCTGCGAGAGGAATATAAAGACCGCATCGACATCAAGATCGGCTACGAAATGGAATACTACCCCGCCTACTTCGATGCCATGCTGAAAATGGTGAAGGAACTGGGCGCTGAATATTTGATTTTAGGCCAGCACTTTCTTGGCAGCGAGCATCCGAATGGCCGCGCCACCTACCGTAAGAACGAGAGTGTGGAGGATCTGAAGGAATACACTGACAGCGTTATTAAGGGAATCGAGTCCGGTGTTTTCACCTATGTGGCTCATCCTGACGTGCTGATGTTTAGAGGCGATGAAGCGATCTACAAGTCCGAAGCCCGCCGCCTGTGCGAGGCCTCCAAGTCCTGCGGTATTCCGCTGGAGATCAACTTCCTCGGCATCCGCGAGGGCCGCACCTACCCCAACATGCTGTTCTGGGAGGTTGCCGGTGAAGTGGGCTGTCCCGTTACCTTTGGTTTCGATGCCCATGAGGTAGCCGCTGCTTATGACGGTGAATCCTTGAAAGTGGCTCAGTCCATGGTGGAAAAGTATGGGCTGAATTATGTGGGCCGACCACAGGTCCGTCCCCTGTAAAAGCCTATTTCATTACAATCAGGAAATTGCACTAATACTTAGGGTATTTTCCCTGATTTACTAGTTGTCATCCTCGAAAACAATAGTGCACAACAGGTATTTTCTCATAAAATTACTAGTCCTAACCATTAAAAAACACCATACTCAACGGGTACAACGTTCAACTATACCTGTTGAGTATGGTGTTTTAAGTTAGTACAACTAGTAACCAGAGAATTCTTGCTCTTAATCTTCCATTTTCACTTCTTCTCCGGGCTGAATGCAGTACAGCTTTTCATCCCGCTCCATCCAAATCGTCTTCAAAGTCGGGTTATAAATTCTGCGGCCATCGGCGCTGTACACCAGCGACTGGTAAGCCGTTACGTAATCATAGATCTCAATGTTGGTGGCATACCAAACATCGTCCTTACCGGCTACCTTTTCGCAAATCCGCTCCGCCAATTCCCAATTTTGATTCCGCTCAAATTCATAGCTGTGCCCCCAAATGTAACACAGTCTGGGTCCGCGGTTCGCACAGTAGATTCCCTTTCGATCATAATCGAAATCCAAAAACTCATCCAACCAGTCCATCAGCTGTGGATTGTTATGATGGGCCGTCGGCATCCAGGCCAGCCAATCTTCCGGCAGGGCAAACCGATTGTTATCACCGCTCAGGGTACGGGCATACACAATGTCCAGTTCTTTCAAATATTGACGCACCGCCTCATAGGACGCACCGTTATACATCTTGGTAATACCAAAATCCGGAAAGGCCATGCCCCGCACGATGCGGTCATACTTCTCTTCCAGTTCTAATCGACATTCCAGCACATCACGGATACCCTCGATGGGTCGCATACCGCCCTCGGCCCGGTGCAGCTGCCCATGCACGGCGATCTCGTGCCCTTTGTCCAACAGATATTCTTCCACATCTGCCTGCGACAAGCCGCTTCCTTTGCGCAACACATCGCAGTTCAGGTTGAAGGTACCCTTCAGGTTATGTTTTGTCAAAATCTGTGAAAAGCGAATATCTTCAATGCAGCCATCATCGTAGCTAAAAGTAAGTGCCTTGGGCTTTCCGCCCGGAAAGCGAAGAAATTGATAACGCATAAGAGCCTCCTGATCTATGTAAAAGTTCACGTACAAATTCTATCTCCATTATACGCACAAAAGATTCAAACCGCAAGATGCTTCGCAGCATCCTTGAATCATTCTTAAGAATCTCCTACCGGCCGCAATCGTCATTGCCCTTTCCCTCCAGCCATGTTATACTAAAGAAAAAAACAAGGAGGTCGCCTATGAAACGTCAGCTTCTTACTCTCATTCTTGTATTGGCCCTTGTTCTTTGCGCCTGCAGCCCTTCGCGCACAGCGCAAAACCAAACTGAAGAATCTACTCCGGACTCTGTCCTCCACGAGGCCTCCGAAACTACTATTGAGACCGATGAAACCAGCAAGGCTGCCACCGAGCTTCATATTTGGATCATTGAATCCGCCTACGGAGAGTTAGGTGAATTTTCCGGTGTTCCTTCCATTGACGAAAATTACATTGAAAAAGCTCTCAAAAGCTACGCGCAGAAGAACTATATTGACCTGCGTATTCACGACGCTTTCCACCAAGATTCCGTAGTTGGGCCGGCGGATCTGATCGTCCTTGGTCCCGGTGCCGATCTTCAATATTATCTTTCCGATGAAAACTATAAGGATCTAGCCCCTTATTTCGAACAGGATCAAATCTACAGCAATGGACAATATGTGGAACCCGTACTGCGCGCCGGTATTCAGAACGAGCAACAATTAGCCTTTCCTCTTATTTTTAATATGTATGCCCTGTATACCTCAGAAGAATCATTGGCTCGTCACCGACTTGATCTTTCCTCTGATGCTTCTTTTGGAGAAATCGTATCCACCTTGACTTCTGAATTAAATAACCTCTCCCGTCCCACCGATGAAGTACTACTGATGGGCTTTGAGGATCTCCCCATGCTCTCTTCTGTTTTTCAATTTTTCCTCTTTGCCGGCGGTGTATCCTTACTGGATCCAGAAACCGAAACTGTAACCTTGGATCCCGAATACTTTGAAAAAATCCTCTCTTTATACGAAGCTTACATCTATAATAATTGGGACTGTGACCGTTCCTCTTTATCTCAGCTATCCGATAATCTTTCTTTTGACTACCTTTCTTCCGACCAAAGCAAATGGTATTACTATTCCGCCGCCTCAAATCATATCAATGATAGCAGCCTCTCTGCTATCACTGATCAGGTGGCCTGTTTTCTCGATATCGATCCAGCTTATAGTGACTACACCTACAGTTCTTTCATCGCCCAGGCTGCCTACTACGAATCCCGCTATCGGGATCTGGATGAAACTTTTATGTGTATCGGTATTCCCGAACAACAGGGTGCTTCCTATGCCGCTCAGGTCTCTCTCTGCGGACTCATTCCCGCCGCATCCGAGCATCCCGATGAAAGTTATCAGCTGCTGAAATATCTCGCGGACACACCGGTTCCCTGGTATCTGGGTGCTTCTATCAATCGCGAAAACATCTCCGATACGATGCAGTTTTTGACTGAGACCACCATTGAACTACCCATTTACGGATCTGAGCCTTATTTTATGCAGCCCATGAGTCAGGAAACTGCAGCCTCCCTTACGCAAATGATCGAACAAGTTCATACTGTATATCTTCCTCAAAATCAATTGCGTTGTAATATAGATGAACGACTTCTCTCCTACTTACAAACTCCCACCATGACGTTTAATGAACTGTATCAAAAGATGGAGCAGGGGATCAGTTTGTATTTGTTCCAAGAAAAAATAGGAAGTATCCATTGATGCGCGAAAAGTGCTTTCTTAACACGATAAAAACTTTTAACAGACAGAATTTCTGTTTTGAGATCTTGTAAAAAGCAAAGGATCATCTTATTACTTGTTGTACTAACTAAAAATCACCATACTTAACAGGTATATTTGAACGTTATACCCGTTGTGTATGGTGATTTTTATGGGCTTTAACCAGTAATCTAAGGGAAAAATACCTGTTGATAGACTTTATTTTTAAGAGTGCTAACTAGTAATACCCGTTAAAGTCTGTACTTTTGTAGGCATTCAACTGGTAAAATTACCCGTTATCCCTTTCTACGCAGAGTATTTATAACGGGTATGCCGCTAGTGTATACCTGTTACTATGCCCGTTTGATGTAATAGACAACTAGTACTACAATTCGTCTACAGCGGTAATCAATCATCTATAAACTGTAGACGTGAGGTTATTGCCGGTTCTGTGTTCGTTGTTTTAATGAGACAGCCTCTTCTCTATCCCGTAATTTTACTTTTTCAAAATTTCTGCAGCAAATATATAAAGGAACGTAATTTCCGCAGAGGTCCGTCCCCATTTTTTTCCAGAATTTCATTTTTCTGTCTTTTCTTTTTCGACAATATTTGATATACTATTTCCACTGCTTGTTCTTCCAACGTATTTGGAAGGAGGTGAATTTGCAAATGGAAGATCTACTTATATCATTTCTTCTGTCGATTATGGCTAGTATCATTGCATATTACATATGCAAATGGCTAGATTGACAGTACAAGCAGTAATATCCAAACAAAAAACGGAGGTGGCCGCCTCCGTTTTTTGTTTGCAAATAGAATGCAACTACTTATATCATTGAAATGTACATCAAGTATAACATATGCTTACCCTATTGTCAAGGCTACACCTCTTCCACCAGGTTCTCCCAGCCCTTGCCCTGTTCACGATAATACTGAGCCTGCGCATTCCACATTTCATAATACTTGCCTTCAGTGTCCGCCAATAATTCTTTGTGGCTCCCCAATTGAATCAAGCTTCCCTCATGAAATACGGCTATTTTTTCGCAGAAGCGGCAAGAAGACAGGCGGTGTGAAATATAGATCGCCGTCTTATCGCCTACGATCTGATCGAAATGGGTGTAGATTTCATATTCCGATAGGGGATCCAGCGCAGCTGTCGGCTCGTCCAACAGGATAAAGGGGGAATCTTTGTAGATGGCCCGAGCCAGGGCGATCTTTTGAGCTTCGCCGCCGGAGATTTGGACGCCACTGTCATCGTAGTCGGTATACAGATAGGTATCAAGACCCGCCGGCATCTCCTGCAGACGATCACCAAAACCCGCATCCCGCAGGCACTTTTCCACTTTTTCCACATCGTAGTGTGTATCCAGCGCCACGTTCTGTCCCAGTTTGAAGGGAAATAGGTTATAATCCTGAAATACCACCGAAAACAGGGTGCTATATTCTTCCTGTTTGAACTTTTTGATGTTCACACCGTTCAGCAGGATCTCGCCCTCATCGGGATCATAGAGGCGGCACAGCAATTTGATCATGGTGGTCTTGCCGGATCCGTTCATACCCACGATGGCCAGCTTTTCACCGATCTTCAGCTTCATGGAAAAGTTCTTCAGGGCGTACACCTGAGAACCGGGGTATTTGAAAGAAACATTTCGAAATTCAATCTGGTACTGGTTGTCGCTGCGCTTTTCCATGGGCAGACGGCCCTTGTACATTTCGTCTTCCAGTTCGAAGAATTCGAAGGTGCTGACCTGCTGATGCGCCCTCATGCCCAAATCATCCAGACTACAGATCAGTTCCACAAAGCCATACATAAAGTTTCTCAAGCAACCGGCCAAGCGAACCACGCTGCCGATACTCATGGCTCCGGCAATGGCCAGAATGCCCACGATCAAATAGGCGGCACCTTCCACCGCTCCCCGCAGCATATTTCTGCAAAAGGCGTAGCCACCCTCGCCCAGAGAGCCATATTTCAGCGCATTGTCTCTCACGACCTTTCGCTTGAACACATCAGTAGTCCATGCCTTCACCAGTTCTGTGCCGTCGTAAATACGAATATCTTTTCCGTTTTGATAGGGGAAATCCTCAGCGAAATACCAGTCCAAAGTCAACTCTTCTTTTGACCGCGTACTCCACATATAGTGCATGATCTTTGCCCAGAAATAAGAACGGCATTTTAACCCGATCGCTATAACAACTATCAATATTAAACTTATGACAGCAATTTCATAACTCCCATATTGAATGATCTGTTTTAAAATGGGAAGACCTAGTGCAACGGCACCAATCACATTGAATATCGCTGCCCAAATGTTATGCAGCCCACGAATGATTGAATGGAAATGATCTCCCCAATTTTGATCTGATGCAATTCGCCGTAAAATTTGTTCTACTTCAGGGCTGTTAATTCTCGAGTAATCCATCTGAACCAGTTTTTCCTGTTTCATATATTCATACAGTCTGGCAATCCTATACTGACGTACTCGCAAAAAATTCTCCAGCCAATTCTTAACACACTGCACCGAAAAAACCAAAACCACACAAGCCAAAACGACTATGATCATCTTATGATATGGCATTGTCCTTTCAAATCCGTCCAGTACAAAGGAAGATAACCACAAGGTAATATAGGGAATCAATACTGAAAGCAGCTGCATGACCCCGGATAGAGCAAAAAACTTAGGATCCAGTTGCTTCAAAATACGAAAACACTGCTTAATATTTCGATAGTTTTCTTTTACTGAAAGCCTTTTTAACATCTCTGAAGCCATGTTCATTCCTCCTCATAATATTGACTTTGTATGCGATACATTTCGGCATATTCGCCATTTTTCTGCATCAATTCCTCATGAGTACCGCTTTCTAAAACCTGTCCCTGACTGATCAAAATGATCCGATCTGAAAATCTGGTACTGGCTAAACGATGGGAAATAAAGATGGCTGTTTTATTTTGACAGCACTCATTGTATTTTTCGTAAATTTCACTTTCAGCAATGGGATCCAGCGCCGCCGTCGGCTCATCAAGCACAAGGATGGGCGCATCTTTATATAAAGCCCTCGCTAAAAAGAAACGCTGCTGCTGACCACCCGATAGCTCAATTCCATGTTCGTCAATTCGTCTACCGATAAAGGTATCCAGTGTAATCTGCTTATCCTCAAATACTCGCTTCAATCCAGCCTGGTCCAAGGCCTTCCAGGCTTTCGCTTTATCCACCTTTTCCGGAATGGAAACCGCTATATTCTCCCCTATGGTAACGGGCAGCATCATTGTCTCCTGAAAAACAGTGGAGAACAACTGGTACAATTCTTTTTTAGGGAATTCATTTCTGTTGATTCCATTAATCAGAATTTCTCCACTGTCAGGGTCATACATACCACACAGCAGCTTGACCAAAGTGGATTTACCGGCACCATTCATACCCACCAGGGCAATTTTCTCCCCTGCATTGATCCTCAAGTTAAAATCAGAAAATAGTGGCTTATCTTCATCAGGATACTGAAACGATACATTTCGAAACTCGATCTCCACCGGCTGAGTTAATTCTGATATATGTCGATTTCCCTCCAGCTGCTCCTCGTCGGGCAGTTCCATGTACGTCCGCATATGATTGGTCATGTTGGAAGCAATGCGCAGATCTGCCAGATGCTCCATTATTCCTTGAATAAAGGATGAAAAGCCGGTTACCGCTCCCATGTACAGCACAAATTCACCCACGTCAATCATTCCCGTTGATGTTAAGTAGATCAAATATACATAGGCAGCACAATCTCTAAACGCTGTAAGTAAAAAAGATACACGATCATATTTTGCCCCGCCCAGCCAAGTTTTGCAGTCTATCTCATTGATTTCATTAATGGTCAATTCCTTCAGCTGTGTCAGCCAATGATTCATTTTGAAAATACGAATATCTTTAGCAGCCTGTTTATGGCCCATTGCATCGCTCACACAATTAAAATGTCGATAGGCTCTCGTATCCTCTTCATACAAACTTTCAACATATTCAATTTTCTTTAAGTTAATCTTATAATCTATCAACGAAATAGCCATCAGCAGCAATACCATCCACATATCTAAAATCCCCAATACCGTGGAGTATAAAGCAAAGCACAGCACATTCGTTGCCAAATTTACAGTACTGGATACCGTCAAATTAATGGCAGAGCCATCTCCCCAAGCTGTCGCAGTATATGCATTCCAATAAGCTTTCCTAGCATCCCCTGATTCTGTATCTGCATAATGGACCTTTAGCCTTTTCTGTGCCAACAAGCCAATCCAATAGGGTCTTTTACTGTTATACACAAAATACTTTCCTTCTGCAATGCCCGCCTGCATTCCATAGATCGCCATCATCACTATACTCAGACCACCCAATAAAAAGATTAACCGAGACACAGTCACTCCCTTCATCAAGAGATCCACCACAATCTTCGGCAGATAGATACCGATCGCTGGCACCATGGTCCCCAGTAGTATCTCCAGTAAACAAAGCCATAGCAGCAACGGCTCATCTTTCCGATAGTATTTTATAAAATATTTCACATTAGCCCATATCGAGTAATGTTTCACTTTCAAGCCTGATTCCTTCTTTCGACTCACTCAGGTCACCTCCTCTATGTTAGTTCTACCCCTACTATAACACAACGAATATTCACAAAACAAAAAAGTGCACGAACGGTCGCCCACGTGCACCAAAGGTAGTTTTTCACACCAACGGCAGCAGTATCTCCGTAGCAAACACTCCAGGTTCATCCTGCCGTTCCAAATATCCATTGTACTTTTTTACCACTTTGTCGATCCGCTGCAGCCCAAACCCATGATAGGCCCCTGTCTTCGTGGTCAAATACCGCAGGCCGCTTCGGCGCAGCTGTCCGCCCACCGAGTTCATCACGTAAATATACAGCTGTCCCTTCAAAATATCGATGTACACTCGAATAAACCGCTCAGCTGGATCCTCAATCTTCAAGCAGGCCTCCATCGCGTTATCCATCATATTGCCAATGATCAGACTCAGATCCACCTCCGCCACCGGCAATTGCGGCGGCACAATAGCTTTCGCATCCACCGCGATCGATCGGGAACGGGCCAATGAGATCTTACTGTTCAAAATTGCATCGATCATCACGTTGCCCGTCTTCAGCACCGTATCCACCCTGGTAAGGTCCGTGTCCAGTTCGTTCAAATAAGCATCCAGCTCATGCAAATGCCCCAGTGCCAAATGCGCCTTCATTGTCTGAATATGGTTATGATAGTCATGCCGCCATGCCCGGGTCTGCCGATACATATTCTGCACTTCCTCAAAATGCTTTTGGATCAAATCATTCTGATAATTCGCGATCCGTCGGTCGATCCTTCTGTTGATGTACCACCGTGCCAGAGCAATCACTCCGGCGGTTAGCAGCAGCGCTGCCAAAATGACGATTGCTATTTTCATACTGTAGCCTTTCTTAAACGCGATCAACCTTCGCGTAATATCGAATGAACGCCTGATTGACGACACCTAGTTGGCGGCGACTCACCGGAATGCTGCTGCCGTCATCGAAGTACACATTTTCCTTATCAATATGATGCACATTTCCCAGTCGACAGATGTAGCTGCGATGACACTTGATGAACTCACCAGTCTTCAACATCTGCTCGATGGCAGACAGGCTTTCCTTCACTTCGATGGGCTGCTGATGCGCTGCGCCGATGCAGCTTCCGTGACCTCTTGCTTCTATGTAATTGATGGATCTCTCCGTCAGCTTCAGGGTCTCCTCTTCCGTGTGGAATACAAGAAAGTCCTCCGCCGGCCGCTTAGCGAGGGCCCGCTTCAGGCACTTATGTACATTTTCTTCCTTCAACGGTTTCAGCAGATACTGCAGCGCCTCCACCTCGTAACCTTCCTGAATGTAATCGGAAATTCCGGTGGTGAACACGATCAGCACCTCTTCGTTTTGGCGACGAATCTGCTTTGCCAGACTCATGCCGTCCATGCCCGCCATTTGAATATCCAAAAACAGCAGGTCAAAATCATGTTCCGCCTCCCATACAAACAGGAAATTTTCGGCAGATTCAAAGTACTGCAGCTCCATTCGAATCTGTTCGGCTTTGCTAAAACTTTGTATGTATGACTCCAATAGCTGGCTGTGAGCCCTTTCATCTTCAATAATTGCGATCTTCATTAGTCCCTCACGTTTTTTTCTTGATTATATATTACGATAATGAAATTTGCAAGCCATGCAAGTTTCTCCCCGCTCCCTCGTCCGCGTCCCAAAAGCAATTCCTCCGTCATTTTTCCGCCGCGCGGACAAGTTTTTCTTGACAAGACTTTCCACCTGTTGTAAGATTAGTCTATCCTAACCGAACAGGAGTATACATATGACCCTTAAAGATATAGCGATCGGCCAGAGTGCCGTGATTGTCAAAGTCGGCGGGGAAGGATCACTGCGCCAGCATTTTCTGGACATGGGTGTGAT
>JAZQUJ010000156.1:0-25675 GCA_045631245.1 Bianqueaceae bacterium | reverse complement strand
GTAGCCGAAAATGGTGCCAACTCCTCCGGTGCAAAATAATAATCAAAGAGAATCGTCGTCATATATGACGCGTCCTCTGCTTTCATAATGGTACTATAATATGTAGTACCTTCATACTCAAATACCGAAGCTAAACAGCTTCCTGCCTTTCCAGTGTATCCAGTCTTTCCACCCATGTATTCCATGGTAGGGACCTGATATGCCTCACGAACAAAGAAACTGCTGTTTTGTATATCATAAACAATGGGTTCACCATCGCGTATAATTTGAATTGTAGCCTTTTCCTTCGTAAGAATCTCCCTAAGAGAGTCCAGTCCATAGGCCATCTGCAGGATCAAGTTCAAATCATGAGCTGAGGTATAATGTTCATCATCATGGAGACCATGAGGTGTTACAAAATGACTCTCCTCAGCACCGATAACTTGCAGCTGTTCGTTCATCAACGTAGCAAAGTCCTCAAGACTTCCACCAATTTCCATAGCAATCGCTGTGGCAGAATCATTGTATGAACATAAGAGAAGAGCATATAGCAAATCTCTCATAGTAATTTGATCCCCCTGCTCCAAGTACAGCAATAAACTCCCCCACTCATAACAGCCAGTCAATTCATCTACCGTAATTAAAGCATCCAGATCCTCAGTTTTGGTCAGTGCCAAATATGCGGTCATCAATTTAGTTGTCGATGCTGGATATAACTTAGTATGTTCTTTTTGCGCATATAGCACGTTTCCGTTTCCATCCACTACATATGCCGCTTCCGCTTGAAAACTATACTGAAAATTTGCATTTAAATTATTCTTCAAGGCAGCCACAACATCCGAAGACGATACCTTCTTAGGCATGTACAACAAATCAGCTGCATCATCTGATAAAGGAATTACATTTCCCGAAGCAACCTCTGTATGGGCTACCTTATAACCAAACAGCAGATGAAAGTATTCCGGGCAGCAAACACACATTATGCCTAATCCAATAAGCAAGAGAACAAACACACTTAAAAGAATGTATTTCATCTTTCGCTTTTTTGGCCCGAATTTTGCCATTTAACTACACCCTTTCTCAACTAACAGCTTAGTTCATCAAATCAATCTCATCCGAACGATCATAGATCCAGCGACACTCGATAATCATCCGTCTCCACGACTCGGAAGCAGGACGAAAAGCAACCTTTCCTGCTGCTTTAATTGCCGCATTTTCATAGGCCGCAACCTTTTCCGAATCCCCTGCGGATCGCAGCGCCCAAACATATAAACATCGCAGACTCTCTGGAGTATTGAGTTCTTCGAATTCTCTACAGCGATCTTCTGTCATCAACAGTTTTGAAAGTTCAGGATCCCGATAATCACCTAACACCATAAAAATACTTTCCTGCATAATACGCAATTGCCATTCTTCAGGAAAAGCAGACATATTTTCGTAGAGCCATGATAACACATTTCCGGCTTCCTTCCGACTTCCCCTCCACAGCAGGAGCTCATACTGACGCATCATAAGCAGTGCAGTAAACACATCTTTTCTTGTAAATGGTTCATGCATCAATAATGATTCGGGAATCTGATCTAATGGCAGTTTGCCCTCAGAAAGCCACAGCAAAATACGAAGATTCTTTGTAAATACAGTTCGTAGTCTAGGGTCTTTATGCAAAAGCAACGCCTTTAATCCATCGTTCGGTACTTTACCATGATACATGGGAAGTGCATTTAAAAATGAAAAGAAAATTCCCGCCTGGAACAGGGAAAAACATAAACAGCCGAAAATCGTATCTAACGGACAACGAAACAAAACCATAATGAGCAGTGCCACTAAACCAACTATGAGATTCAGAATTGTTCCGCCTAACCAATATAATGTATAAGAAATTCTTGAAGAAGACTTCGTTGGTGCCATCAAACAGGTGGTCAAAAGAGACTCCGGAAATGGCATTCGAGTAATGATTTTTTGTCTCTCCTTCACATGTAATTGCTGTAAAAAGGAAACAGCAATAAATCTAAACCCGCTCAACCTTCCAAAAACCCAATGACCAATCGTGTGCAGCCAATACTGTATAATCAGCGAAATTACAAAACAGATCAAAAAAGGAATCGTGTGTAATGCGCCAAAATGAATCCGCATAAGAGCCGCTGAGACGCCATATCCAATACCGAAAGTAAGAAACAAATACAATATATGGCTTAGAATATACAGTATTTGACGGCCAATTGAATTTTGTTTCATAAATTTGAATACTCCATTACCTTATTTCACACCAAAGGAAATGCCAATATCCTTTGCTGACTGGATCAATGCCATATCCGGATTTACAAATTTTGTTTTTCCGGCTACTTCTTTCAGAGAGTTATGACCAATTTCTCCCTGGATCATAGCTACAGTCTGACCATAGTTGCCATCTTTAATCAAATTTGCCGCATAGGTACCAAACTGAGTTGCCAAAATACGGTCATACGGAGAAGGACTTCCTCCGCGCAAATAGTGTCCAGGATTGACCACTCGAGCCTCCAGACCGGTTTCCTTTTGAACCATATCCGCCAACATATAAGAAACGGAAGGATAATTATGCTCTGCACGCAGACGTAGACGTTCTTTCCGCTTCATCTTGCTTTCTTCCTGACTGAAAGCTCCCTCTGCAATGGCAATAATACTGAAGTTTCTTTTTTTCGCCTTTGCACGGGCCTCTACAGATGCTACAACCTCTTGAATATCATAAGGGATTTCAGGGAGCAAAATTACATCTGCCCCGCCGGCAATGCCGGAATACAACGTTAGCCAGCCAGCTTTATTTCCCATAATCTCAATCACCATCACACGACCATGACTGTTTGCAGTGGTATGAATGCGGTCAATCACATCTGTTCCGATATCTACAGCAGTATGAAAACCAAAGGTAACATCAGTTGCCCAAATATCGTTATCGATCGTCTTGGGAAGACCAATTACATTTAAGCCTTCTTCTGACAACAAATTAGCTGTTTTATGTGTACCATTACCACCTAAAGTTATCAAACAATCCAAACCCATCTTCTTATAGTTCTTTTTCATGTTTTCAACTTTATCGATGTTATCTTCTTCAATGATACGCATATTGCGATATGGACGGCGGGAAGTGCCCAAAATCGTACCTCCCAAAGTCAGAATCCCATTAAAATCAGTGGGCTTCATTTCACTGTAATCGCCTTCGATCAGTCCTTTGTAACCGTCTGCTATTCCTATAATTTCTGCATCGAATAAATTGTATGAAGCTCTTGCTACTCCTCGAATTGCTGCATTTAATCCCGGACAGTCTCCACCACTGGTTAAAATACCGATTCTTCGTTTCATGATAAAAGCTCCTTTCTAATACCTCGATACAATTACATAAAGGCATATATTCTTATTATAGCCCGTACACTCATATTTGACCAGTACTTTCTATGAAATTACTTAAAATACATATATAGCTGACATTTTAACATACCGTTATATAATTTCCGCTTCTTGTCAGCTTTTCGTTCAAACACATTTTCAAACTGTTCATGAGGTGTAATAATATAATACCCGTGATCTTTCAATGGTTTAAATACAACACCCATCTTTTGATACAGCTTTTCCGCTTCCTGAACATCCAACAATCGTTCGCCATAAGGAGGATTACATAAAGTAATAATTTTCTTATGTCCTTCCATGGGAAGCATCTCCGGTTTAAATTTAATAATATCCTGCTGCATCACACGAATTCTGGAAGCCACATGAGCTTTAGCTGCGTTTTCTTTGGTAAGAGTCACTGCGGCAGGATCGATATCATAAGCAAAGCCTTCAAAGGGAGCATCTTTTTTGATCAGACTTTTCGCTTCATCTCTTACATCCTGCATGAGCTGCTTAGGGAAACAACCCCATTTTTCCATCGAAAATCTACGCATAAGTCCCGGTGCTATATTCAGGGCCTTCATGGCAGACTCAATAATCAAAGTACCAGAACCACACATAGGATCACATACCAAGCTGTCACTATGAACACGAGCCAGATTAACAATGCCCGCTGCCAAAGTCTCACGTATAGGAGCATCATTGGCATTCTTACGATAGCCACGTTTATGAAGTCCTGCCCCACTGGTATCCAGCATCAGTGTTACTTCATCTTTCATAATTGAAAACTGGATCTGCATGGTAGGACCAGTTTCTTCAAACCAAGGATTTCCGTAACAATCTTTCAAACGTTCTACAACTGCCTTCTTGATGATCTTTTGACAGTCCGGAATACTGTACAGCTGTGAATTTAAGCTCCAACCCTTAACCGGAAAGCTATCCAGAGAACCAATAAAGTTTTCCCATGGGGTCTCAATCGTCCCCTGAAATAGTTCTTCAAAACTGGTGGCAGTAAACTGAGAAAGTACAATCAATACACGTTCACCGCAGCGCACAGTTACATTTGCTCTGGCCGCTTCTCGCCAATCACCCTCAAAGAATACTCTTCCGTTTTCAGCCTGTACCCCTCTAAAGCCGGCATATTTCAATTCATCAGCTACTAAACCTTCCAACCCAAATAAGGTAGGAATTACCATCAGCATATCTTGTTTTTTCACTGGATCCTCCTGTAATTTACAAACTCAAAGGGAGTTTGACTTTCTTCTTCTGTCATCATTTCACTTCGGGATGTTTCCTCCCACTGCGTCCAGTCAATTTCCGGGAAAAATGTATCCGCTTCCGGATAAGAGGCATGCACAAAGGTCAAATACAAACGATCTGCGAAAGGCAGCGCCTGCCGATAGATCTGACCGCCTCCAATAATGAAGACTTCTTCGTCACTTTTCTGCGCTGCGCGCAGCTCTGCTTCCAGATCGTGACTGATACGAACGCGCTTATGTTCCTTTTGAAACTCAGGATCTGCTGTAATTATGATGTGCTGTCGTTTTGGCAATACCCCGGGCAGCGACTGGAACGTACGACGTCCCATCAAAATAGTAGCACCGGACGTTACCTCTTTAAAGTGTTTTAAATCCTCCGGCAGATTCCAGGGCATGGTTCCATTCTGACCAATTTCATAATGATCGCCAAAGGCTACAATAATGGAAAGCATTAAACTGCTACCTCCATCTCAATTTTATCATGATATTGATAGTCCACCAATTTAATATCCTTCATGGTGAATTCATAAAAATCCTTCACTTCAGGATTGATCCAAAGTTTAGGTGCAGCATAAGCCTGTTCCTTACGAGTAAGCTGAAGTTTCAAGGCATCAACCTGATTCTCATAAATGTGGGCGTTGCTGATCACATGGGTCAAAAGACCAGGACGAAAACCGGTGGCCTGAGCAATCAAATGGGTCAGCACAGCATACTGTGTTGTATTGAAAGGAACACCCAATCCCATATCTCCGCTTCGCTGTACCAACATGCAATTAAGGCGTCCATCGGTTACATCCCACATAGAAAGAAAACAACACGGGGCAAGTGCTCCGGTTTCCAAATGGGGAATCTGCCACAAATTAACCATCATACGGCGATCCTGAGGATTTGTTTTAAGTTGGTGAAGCAACTTGTCCACCTGTTCATATTCCTTAATGACCCAGCCATATGCAGTTCCAATCGTACCATCTTCCTGCATCCATTCATCCCAAATGTGAACCTTCTGCTTCTGCAGTTCACGCACATCATTGGATTGCTGCTGGTAGATCCAAAGAATCTCACGAACAGCCGTTCGGAAGGCGACCTTTTTTGTAGTCAGAATCGGAAACTCCTTTTCCAAATCAAACTGCATTGTTTGATGAGGCAGTTTATAAGTAGCAATACCTGTTCTATTCTGATCATAATAACCATGATCCAGAATATTTTCGATAATATTCAAATACTGAGTATCATAAAGACTCATTTTCTTTTCCTCTTTTCATGTAGTTTCTTCCTAGGATAGTATACTACAAAACGAAATAAAATGCTACCTTAAAATGCAAACCAAAATCAATTCTACAAAGTTATTGAAAAAAGGACTCTAAAGGCTTATAATATTGGTATCTATTTTTAAATTCTCAGGAGGAAAATCCTATGATCAAATTAGGTCCGCAGCTGTATACAGCCCGCGAATATACTCAGACACCGGAAGATATCGAAAAAACCTTTAGTATCTGCCGTGAAAACAACTATGAAACCGTACAGATTTCCGGTTTTGGTCCCATTGCCATCGATCAGTTGACCGCTCTTATAGAAAAATATGAAATCGATGTATGCTGTACTCATTCTCCCTTTGATCGCATGCAGAACGATCTGGACGCCCTGATCGAAGAACATAAGAAAATGAACACTACCGTGATTGGTCTGGGTGCCATGGGCGGTGAATACCGCGAAACTCCCGATGGAGTATACAAATTTGTCGAAGATATCAAACCTATTGCAGCTCGTATTAAAGAAGCCGGTCTGCAGTTCGCTTATCACAACCATAACTTTGAATTCCAGAGAACTTCTGACGGCCGTTTGGTTATGGATGTATTGATGGAAGATACCGATCCCGATCTGTTCCATTTCATTCCCGATACCTATTGGCTGCAAATGGGTGGTGTAAATCCTGCAGAATATCTGAGACGTATGAATGGCCGCGTTGAAGTTTGTCACTTTAAAGATTTTGCTGTAAACGGACTCACCCCTGTATTCGCTGAAGTTGGCTGCGGCAATATCAATCTTTTGGAATGTTTCAAAGCTTGTCAGGAAATCGGTGTAAAAGCCATTGTAATCGAACAGGATGTTTGTCCTCGTGATCCTTTCGACTGCCTGCAGACCAGTTATGTTAATTTGATGAAGATCGCTGAACAGGCAGGTGACCGTTAATGTTTTATCTTTCCGGCTTTGCAGATGAGATCCATGAATCCATGGATGAACAGATTCGTGTATTAAAGGAATTAAACATTCGTTCTATCGAAGTACGTGGTGTAGATGGACGTAACATCTCTACTCTGTCCCTTGAAGAGACGCAGGCCTTGTATGAAAAGCTAGCTGCCAATGGTATTTCTGTGTCTGCTATAGGATCTCCTTTGGGTAAGATTTCTATGAACGATGCCTTTGAGCCACATCTTGAATTGTTTGATCATGTAATGAAACAGGCTTTGATTTTAAAAACTTCCTATGTTCGCATGTTCAGTTTTTATGATGCTGCTGACCGCCGCGAAGAAGTCCTCCAGCGTTTAGAGGCATTTTTACAGCATACACCTGACGGAATTACTTTACTTCATGAAAATGAAAAGGGAATTTATGGCGATACCGCTGAGCGCTGCCTCGATATTTTGACTCACTTCGAAGGGTCTCCCATGCGCGCTACCTTTGATCCTGCGAATTTCATTCAAGTTGGTGAGGATATTCCCAAAGCATTTGACATGCTTAAACCCTATATTGCATATATGCACGTTAAAGATGCTCAGTACAGTAATGGCGAAGTAGTTCCCGCGGGTATGGGCGATGGACAGTGGCCTTTGTTGCTCAATAATCTGCGTGCTATGAATTATGATGGTTACCTTTCCTTGGAGCCTCATCTTGGCGACTTTACCGGTTTCGCTGATCTTGAACAAGAAACCGTGGAAAAAGCTGATAAATCTCAGGGTGCTGCCCTGTTCCGCCTTGCGGCGCAAAAACTTAAAGCTCATCTTAAGGAGGATGAAATTCGATGAACACAGTACGTTATGGTATTATCGGTATTGGTAACATGGGAACGACCCATGCAAAAAGCCTGTACGAAGGAAAAATTGAAAACGCAGTTCTGGCTGCGATCTGCGATATTAATCCCGATCGCTTAGCTTGGGCTAATGAAAATCTGCCTGGTGTTGCAACCTTTGAAACTGCAGAAATTTTCTTTGAAAAAGCCGAAATCGATGCAGTCATTATTGCTACTCCCCACTACTTCCATCCTATTTATGCCATCAAAGCCTTCGAAAAAGGTCTGAATGTATTAACCGAGAAACCTGCCGGTGTATTCACCAAATCTGTTCGTGAAATGAACGAAGCCGCCGAAAAGGCCGGTGTTACCTTTGGTATCATGTATAATCAGAGAACAAATCCCGTATATGCAAAGGTACGCGAACTGATTCAGGCCGGTGAACTGGGTGATATCAAACGTGTAATTTGGGTAATCACCGACTGGTACCGCGCTCAAAGCTATTATAACAGCAGTTCCTGGCGTGCTACTTGGGAAGGCGAAGGCGGCGGTGTTCTTTTGAACCAGTGCCCTCATCAGCTGGACCTGTGGCAGTGGATGTGCGGTATGCCTTGTGAGATCCGCTCTTTCATGGAATATGGTAAAGGTCGTAACATCGAAGTAGAAAATGATGTAACTACTTATGTGAAATATCCCAATGGTGCTACCGGCGTATTTATCGCTTCTACTCATGATACCCCCGGTACTAATCGTTTGGAGATTACCGGCGATTTGGGTAAATTAGTAGTTGAACGTGCTGCTGTTACCTTCTATAAAAATAAAATGGGTGAAAATGAGTTTAATGCTACTCATACCGGTGGTTTTGGCGAACCCGGCTATGAGGTAATCAATGTTGAGATCACCGAGAAAGAAACCGGTCATAACGGTATTCTGCAGAACTATACCAACGCAATTTTGAATGGTGAGGAACTGCTGGCTCCCGGATGTGAAGGTATTCGCGGTTTGTCCATCTCCAATGCTATGCATATGTCTGACTGGACCGGCGAGGCTATTAATCCTATGGAAATCGATGAAGATCGTTTCTATGCTCTGTTGCAGGAGAAGATTGCTCAGTCTACTTTCAAAAAAGAGACCAATGCTCAGACCCTGAATACGGAAAATACCTATTAATTTCCAATTACAACCTTCAATCACAAACAAAAGCCGTATTACGAAGAGAATTCGTAATACGGCTTTTTGTTTATCATAATCACTGACATAAAAATTCTTTTATCTTACCTAAATCATCCAGTTCGTAGGTGATGGACATATCATCAGGTTTCTCAATATGTTTTGGATTATACCACAAGGTATCAATACCGGCGTTTATTCCGCCTTTCATATCACTACTTAGCGAATCACCGATCATAAGTGTTTCTTCCTTGTTAAATCCAGGGATATTGGCAAACACATGCTCGAAATAACCAAGGTTTGGCTTCGCAATACCGATAGAATCCGATACGAACATATCTTTGAAATAACGTCCAATCCCTGACGCTTTCCAGCGTCCCTGCTGAACCTTTTCAATACCGTTGGTAACGGCATATAGTTCATAGCATTGTGACAAAGCGCGAAGCAGTTCCTCTGCTCCATCAAGTAAAAATCCGTTTTGGGAAAGAAAATCCACATATTCTTCTCCAGCCAAAGCAGGATCATGCTTAAAATTCAAGTAGTTCAAAAAATCCTCAAAACGTTTAACTTTCAAGCGTTCCTTAGTGATCTCGCCCTTTTCCAACGCCTTCCAACAAGCATCATTAAAAAAATGATACGCATCTATGTCTTTTTGAGAGCAGGCAGGAAGCCCCCAAGAGGCTATTAAATCAGCCAAAGCTTTGTCTTCTGCCTTATCAAAATCATACAACGTACCATCAAGATCCAATAATAAAAACTTATACTTTTTTTGCATCATATATGAGTCCTCCTGTAAGCCGAGTTCTGTCGTGGACGATCATCTTTCTTGGACGTCTGTTACCAGCCGCCTCACGCGACCTACCCGAAAGCACGACGGGTCGCCGTATCGCTCTCTGTTCGGTCTTGCTCCGGATGGGGTTTACATGGCCTTCCCTGTCACCAAGGAAGCGGTGAGCTCTTACCTCGCCTTTGCACCCTTACCAGTTTACACTGGCGGTATATTTCTGTTGCACTTTCCTGGGAGTCGCCTCCACTGGACGTTATCCAGCATCCTACCCTATGGAGCTCGGACTTTCCTCACAGGCAGCCTTTCGGCCCTTGCCTTGCGCGATCGTCTAGAGAACTCATATACGCGTGCAACCGTTATTATACACCCATCTGTAGTAAAAAGTCAATGCTGCATCTTCTATAGAAAATGCAGCATCAATTTTACTTTTTATATAGTTTTACAGGAAAGCTGCACCGATAATACCGGCTGCATTTCCAAGCGTTGCTGTTACGATCTGCGGTACAGAAACCTGTTTGCAGAACACATCTTTAGCCACCTGCTCACGAATAGGCTTCAAAATACGTTCCCCTTGTCCGCAGATACCGCCGCCAATAACAACAGCTTCAGGCTGAAATACATTGACAACGTTGGTCAGTCCCTCTGCTACATAGAACAGATAGCGATCAATTACTTCCTGCGCTGCTTTATCGCCCTGATCAGCTGCTGTAAAGATAGCCAGTCCATCCAATTTTTCATAACCGGCGAGCAGACTCTCAGGATTAGCAGCAGCCGCCTCTTTACCCATACGGATCAAGGCAGTTGCAGATGCGTAGGCTTCCCAACAGCCACGACGGCCACAGGTACAAAGTTCGCCACCGCTTACGATCACAGTATGGCCGATTTCAGCTCCCGCATGGTTTACACCATCGTAGATCTGACCATCCAAAACGATTCCGCCGCCAACACCGGTTCCTAAAGTGATCATAACAGCAGATTTACATCCCTTAGCAGCACCAGCCAAAAATTCACCCAAGGCAGCACAGTTTGCATCATTGTCTACCTTTAAAGGTACAGGAATATATTTAGCAAGCTCAGGTAAAAGCGGCACATCATACCATCCCAAATTATTGGAATACAAAATGTTACCGGTTTCTTTCTCAGGTGTTCCCGGACTACCAATTCCCACCGATTCCACTTCATCCATGGAAATATTACCCATGTTGACCAATCCTCTTACCAAAACAGCCATATCACGTACGATCTCCTGATAAGGACGCTCGCTCAAAGTAGGCACACTCATCTGGCACAGGATATTCATGTTTTCATCTACTAAACCGGCAGCAATATTAGTACCGCCCAAATCGATTCCAACTCTGTATTTCATGATTTACTCTCCTCATTTACATTACTTGAAGATATACGCCTTCGCCTTCCAAAACCGCTTTACCCATCGCAGCAGGAAGCAAAATCGTATCCCCCATTTTAAAGGGCATTCCATTAACATTTCCGCTTCCTTCCAGTACCATAATGATCTGGAAATGAGCGGGTTCTACTTCGATTTCGGTTTGTCCCTGTAAAACCCGACGATATGTTTTGAAATATTCGCAGCATACTCCGGCATCAATATCAGCCAGCTCTTTTCCTAAACTAGAAGAAAGATTCGTTACCTTCTGTGCCTTTTCAGTATGGAGTTCTCTGGGTTTTCCATCCAGACCCAATCGACCAAAGTCGTAAACACGATAAGTGGTATCGGAATTCTGTTGTATTTCAGCAATCAGGATTCCTGCACCGATCGCATGCAGCATACCTGCCGGAATAAAGAAAGTATCGCCCTTTTTAACGGAGATCCAATTGACAAGTTCCTCCAGTTTTTGCTCTTCAATTGCTGCAGCAAACTGCTCCTCAGTAATATCTTCTTTAAAACCATAGATCAATTTGGCACCTGGTTTAGCTTCCAATACGACCCACATCTCTGTCTTACCGTCCTCATGCGGTCCTTCTAGCAAATGTGCCATTTCATCATTGGGATGTACCTGTACCGACAAATTATCATTTGCATCAATGATTTTAATTAAAAGCGGAAAATGAGTACCAAACTTCTCCATTACCTCAGTACCCATGATCACCTCAGGCGCTTCCATCACAGCTTCCTGCAATGTTCTACCTGCCATAAAGCCATCTCGAATCTTGCTATGACCATTCGCATGAGCAGCCGCTTCCCAGGATTCGCCGGTGTGTTCAGAAGGAATCTCCTTACCAAATACAGTTCGAATCTTCTCGCCGCCCCACACGGTTTCTTTAAAAATCGGCTCCATGAACATAGGTTGTAAATTGTTCATGCGCTCTCCTTTCTCTGCTTTACCGGAACAGCCTGTCTAACTATAGAATTCAGCAATTCCAAGCAGTCAGCATATATTAGTACTTAATAATGGATTCTACTTTGTATCCATCCAAAACTTCACGTCCGTTTAAACCTTCCAGCTCGATGAAAAAGTTCAGGCTTACAATTTCTGCGCCCAGTTCTTCTACCAGTTCACAGATCGCCTTAGTGGTACCGCCGGTTGCAATCAAATCATCCACTACTACCACACGATCACCGGGCTTCAAAGCATCTTTATGCATTTCAAGTACATTAGAACCATATTCCAGATCATAGCTCTTGGAGATTACTTCACAAGGCAGTTTGCCGGGCTTACGTACCGGTACAAAGCCTTTTTTCATAGCATAGGCAACCGGTACACCGAAGATAAAACCACGAGACTCCGGTCCTACTACGTAATCAAACTCTTCCTGTTCCAGCTTCTTGCAGAACTGGCTGATAGCTTCCTGCAAAGCCTCTGCATTTTGCAGCACAGGAGTAATATCACGGAAAATAATTCCTTCCTGCGGAAAATCAATAATATCTCGAACAATTTTAGTTAAATCCATAATGACACCTCTTTATAATATGTGATCAAACAACTGCATCCATTATATCAAAAAAAACGCTGCAATGCAAATGACTTTACCGGATTTATTTGAAAGCCTTTATTCCGAACGCCTTATGTGCTGCAACATGATCTTAACTTTGGGAATACCGGTATACATATCGATTTCCGGCTGATATACTATATCGACGGCAAAGGGGAAAGTTAGATATTTCCCGTCTTTAACCTCACGTACAGCACTTTCTCCCGAATGCTGACGAATCAGGTCTATAACAGTCTGAACATCGAAGGAAACCGCTTCCATTCCTTGTCCTTCCGACACTAATGTCATGCGAACCACATTTTGTTTTTTTCCTAGTATCTGACATCGTTTTAAAAGCAAATTTTTCTGTGCGATCAAAGGTCTTGGATTTCCCGTTCCATAAGGAGCCAGTTCCTCTAACATTTGGACAACGCGAACATCCAGCTGGTGAATCGGCATAACAGCATCAATATAAACTGTAGGAATACAATCCTCCTCTGTAAGACCAGCTCCTGCGTTCAAAGCTATTCGCAAACTTTTTACTGCCGCCTCTTCTTCTTCCGCTTTTGCATCCACAGAAAGTCCCGCAGCCATAGCATGACCACCAAATTTACTAAAATGCGAGCCGACCTCATTCATCTTCCGGAACATATGATAGGCCGGAATTGATCTTCCTGAACCTTTCAGCCCCTTTTCTCCCTTTGTCAATACAAAAACAGGCCGTTGGTACCTTTCCTTCAATTTTCCAGCCACCAAACCGGCAATACTTTCATGCAGATTCGGTAAATACACAACTTTAACAAAATCTTCGGAGAGTTCCGACTCTACCTGACTGATTCCGTCAGCAATTCCTTCTTCTGTCATTTGCTGTCGCTGTCGGTTCAGGTCGAATAACTCCTTCGCCAGCAACTGACACTCTTTTTCATCATCCGACAGCATTATATCCAAAAATCGATTCTGTGAACCCAATCTTCCTCCGGCATTGAGCATTGGTCCAATCACATAACCGGCTGAATACGTGTTGATCTCTTTCACACTGCCTGCTTCCATAAGGGCTTTGATCCCGACCGAGGGCTGAGAATTCAAAAAACTGAAACCTTGATATACCAGCTTTCGATTTTCTTCCACCAAAGGCATCACATCGCAGACCGTTCCCAAGGCACCGTAACCATACAATATACCAGGTACATCCAAATGGTATACTTCATATAGCGCACGAATCAGCTGTAGGGCCACAAAGGCTCCACAAATCAAAGGCTGTGGGCTTTGATCTCCCTGTCTATGAGGATTGATCACAGCTCCGGCATCCGGCAGTTCTTCTTTTCCAGCTTCATTCAGCATGATTTCATGATGATCGGTAACCACCATATCGATCCCGTTTTGTTTTAAAAAAACAGCACTGGCCATTTCGCGTATACCGTTATCACAGGTAATCACCAGATCCACCTGCTCCGCCTTAGCTTCCTCGGCGATCCCTACGCTAAAGCCATATCCTTCACCGATCCGCTCCGGAATACGGCAGGTAATCTTTGTTTTTCCCTGTGCATATCTTTTTTGAATCAAATTGGTCAGTCCCAAATATAAGATGGAAGATGAAGTAAGTCCATCTACATCATAGTCTCCTACTATGCGTATATGAGAGCTCCTCTCCAAATGTTGCTGCACCAAAGCAACCGCTTGTTTCATATCCCTCATTAACCACGGGCTAAACAAGGCCGCTTCCCGGTCTATGTATTCCGGCACCTTGTCCAACTCGATCCGCGCCGCCAAGATACGCGCCAGCAGCGGATGCAGTTTGTATTTTTGAATAAAAGGAAGAGACTTTCCTCCTTTTATGACCCATTTCTCCATAAGTACTCCTATATAGACATCAATATGTCATTCAGTATAGACAAATCCTATAAAAAAGTCAAGATAAGCGACAGCAGAAAGCGCACCGCCAAATACCCAATCAGCATAATTAAGATCCAGATTCGACCGTTACCCTTGGTGCTTTTGAATACATACACTCCACCGACCGCCATGGACAAAACCATGATTCCCTTAGCAGCCACTGAAATCAGATCTGCACTAACAAAGCCATAATAGATCATAACGGTTGCAGCTATCAGTAGGATCAGTGTCACTATCCATGCCAAACCTAACCCTTTAGCTGCAATTTTCCATCCTTTTTGTTCCTGTCCTTGATTTACCGATACATGATTGCGTTTCTTTTTATCTCTATACACGCTACCTACCCCCATCACTTGAATCAGTCTCTTGATTGTACTATCATTCTATGATGGAAAAACATCCAATATGAAAGCGGAGCAGAAACTTTCAATTTCTACTCCGCCTTCGTATCTAAACTTCTCCGGGAAGATACCTTTATTGTTTGCGTCGTCTTCTCTTTTTATACTTCTTTTTTTTGTCATTTTTTAAAACAAAATACACTAAAACGCCTAACAGGATCAGTATCAGAATCGGTACAATGGGAGGCTTTTTTTCAACCTCACTTTCAGTCGAAGTGTGCTCTGTGAATTCCAACTCTCCCTTACCACTTTCTTCTTCCGTTGAATCTTCCGCCATTGAACTTTCATTCTGCGTATCATCAAATTCTTCCAAATTTTCTACCGTTCCTTGTTCCTCCTCTGTCTCCGTTTGCTCGTCTTCTTCACTAGAGACTTCATCCTTTTCCGGCTTTGCCGGCTCCTCACCGAAATAAACAACACAAAGCTGCGCGCTTCCGTTCTCAATCGCATCCACGCGAATGCTAATTCCACTGCTTTCTCCTGTATACAAAACGGTCTGTTCTTCCGTGATCATGTCGGAAGTGCCATACCACTCCGTATTCGGATCCACAATACTCAGCAACTTGGGTCCATCGCCACTGTTGTTACTACGGTACATGGAAGCGGTAATGTCGTCGGTCCATTGAGACGTTGCCGCATTCACATGCCAAATGCGTACACCGCCGCCGGCGGCAAGAGGCTGATCTTCCTGATTTGCCTCAGGCGTTACATATTCGGCCATAAAATATTCTGAGAGGTAGTTGCCATCCCAAGACTGTGGAGCAATCAATGCCGCATCCGCTGCAACTGAAGCAGATTCCAATGTCACATAGCAACTGGAGCTAATGACCTGAGGCGTAATCCACCCCAACAGCATTTTAGAAAAACAATCTTCGTCGCCCTCGTTTCGATCCATCATGACCGCAGCATTCGTGCCGCTAGTGTAAGAATCTACGTAATAGTCGGTAAGTCCTAATTGATGACCGGTTTCATGGATGGCCGTATATTGACGCAGCATCGAGTTCTCCGTTAACAGTTCGTAAGATAAACAACTGAAACTTCCAAGTTGAATACCGGCGACTTCATATTCGAAATAAAAGGTATCGGAATAGGGCCACCAATCGCCACCGGATACATCTGGCGTACCGGCCCAAATGATGTAAAGACTATCCAATACGCCATCGTCATTTTGGTCAAACTCAGATAAGTTAATTCCTCTGTCATTTATTACTGATAATAAATCTTCAATCAATTGTATGTGCTGACCACTATAGGATCTTCGAGTCTTATCCAGCCTTACCACCGACTGAACACGGGCATCGATCTGCATTTCTCCATAAGACGCATTTGTGAAATAATCCTCAACAGACGAAACCAAGTCTGTACCATTACCACTGAACATAGCTTCCAGATTTTCAACAGGATCTTCCTGAAATCGAAAATCAATAAATTCAACCGGAATAACCAGAGCCCCCACATTTCCCTGTGCAGGCATAAAATTAGACGGAAAAATAGAAGTTCCCACATTCTCAATGATGACCTTGGAACTGCTGGGAATTCCCAGAGATACAATCAAGGAAATCACTAAAAATATTGATATAACAACTTTTTTATACATTTACTTTATAACTCCCCATATATCTAAAAACAACAAAAAGAGCATCGTTTCCTTTGATCCAGAGAAAACAATGCTCTTATTTGTCTGTTTTGTTTTCTTATAATGCAACAACGTGGCTGGCCTGAGGACCTTTAGGACCTTCTTCAACTTCAAACTCAACAGCCTGGCCTTCGTTTAAGGTGCGATAGCCTTCGCCTTGAATGGCGCTGAAGTGTACGAAAATATCTTTTTCGCCCTCAACGGTAATGAAACCGTAACCCTTCTTAGCGTCGAACCACTTAACGGAACCTTTAACCATTTGAAAACATCCTCCCTGAATTGTACTCACAGATAATGAAACTACTGATAATTTAATTATAGCCGTTTTGCCGAAATATGTCAAGTCAGCATTTGATTTTATGGCAAATTTGCATAAAATCGTTTTCATAAAAAATTCTTCTTCCCTTTCCCATTATTTTTTGATATGATACAATAGATTTGTATTAATCAAGGAGGAGACAGGATGATTTTATCTACCAGCGGTATCAAAAAGAGCTTCATTACTCACGAAGTTCTGCGAAATGTTACCTTTCATATTGAAGCCAAAGAAAAAATGGCCCTGATCGGCGTAAACGGCGCCGGAAAATCCACTCTCTTTCATATTCTGCGTGGTGAAATGGATCCCGATGAGGGTCAAATATTTATTCAAAAGAATCTTCGTGTGGGATACCTTCCCCAAACAGCCGATTATCAAAGCGAAAATCGAATCGAGGATGAACTGTTAACCGTGTTTAAGCCGTTGCAGGAAATGGAAGCGGAAATGCGCTCTTTGGAACAAATCATGCAAACTGGTGCTACTTCCGAACAAATGGATCGGTATTCTAAATTATTGCATGATTTTGAAGAACAAAATGGTTACGGTTATCATAGTATGGTTCGTGGTGTACTTAATGGACTGGGATTTGAAGAAGAAGAATACCAACTGCCCATCAATTACCTGTCCGGCGGTCAAAAAACCCGTATTATGTTAGGTAAGCTTTTGTTGCAGGCTCCTGATATTTTATTGCTGGATGAGCCTACCAACCATTTGGATATCGAATCCATCAGCTGGCTGGAGTCTTATTTGGCTGCTTATAAGGGTGCTGCCATCATTATTTCCCATGACCGTTATTTTTTGGACAAGCTCTGTACTAAGACTATGGAGATCGAACGCGGTGTTTCTACTGTTTATAATGGGAATTACAGTTATTACATTGCCGAAAAAGAAGTTCGCCAAAAAGTGGCTATGCGTGAATATGAGGCGCAGCAGACTGAAATCAAACGTCAGGAAGAGATCATAACAAAGCTTCGTGGTTATGGTATGGAAAAATTCATCCGTCGTGCCCAGAGCCGCGAAAAGATTCTTGATAAAATGGAGCTGATCGATCGTCCCACCGAGCTGAATGCGTCCATGAATCTTCATTTTACTCCCAGTATTCAGAGTGCTGAAATCGTTTTGACAGCTCAGGAAGTATCTAAACAATTTGATGATCGTGAATTATTTCGTGGTGCTAATTTCCAGATTCGTCGCGGTGAACGCGTTGCCCTGATCGGTGCCAATGGTATTGGTAAGACTACTTTGTTCAAAATGATTATGGGTCAGCTGATGCCCACTTATGGTGATCTGCATTTAGGTGTGAAAGTATATCCCGGTTATTACGATCAAACCCAGGAAAATCTTTCTCCCGAAAAAACAATTTTGGATGAAATTTACGACTCCTATCCGAATTTAACCATACCACAGATCCGCAATATTTTAGGTTCTTTCCTGTTCCGCGGTGATGATGTATTTAAACAGATCAAAACTCTGAGTGGCGGCGAGAAAGCCCGTGTTTCCCTGTGTAAGATCATGCTGGGTGATGCCAATTTCTTACTTTTGGACGAGCCCACCAACCATTTGGATATTATTTCCAGGGAAATATTGGAGTCCAATCTTGTTTCCTACGAAGGTACTCTGCTCTTTATCTCCCATGACCGTTATTTTATTAATCAGGTAGCCACCCGTATTATTGAGTTGACCCCTGAAGAAATTATTCCCTACTTAGGTAATTATGATTTCTATTTGGAACATCGACGTGTCATAGAACAACAGAAACAGGAAGAACAACCTGCATCCGTTAACAAAGAATCTTATAATCAGCAGAAAATGGCTTCCAGCGAACTACGCAAAAAGAAGGCTCGGAAAAACAAGCTGGAAAAAGAAATCGAAAACGCTGAAGAACAAATTGAAATCATCAAAGAAAAAATGCTTCTGCCGGAGTATTATTCCTCCGCTCAAAAATATAGTGAGCTAGAGAAGCAGGTTGAAGCTTTCGAAGAATCCATTATGGAAATGATGGAGGAATGGGATGTTCTCTCGGAAGAGTTGAGCGAATAAATTATTCTTTAATATTTACAAATTGGAGGTAATATCATGATCATCAAGCAGTACATTAAAGATTTTGAAAATCTTGGTTTTGGAATGTTTGTTCATTTCGGTATCTATAGTGTATATGGTCGAGGTGAATGGTCCAAACATACGTTAAATGTTCCTACCGAAGAATACGAAGCCCTTACCAAGGAATTCGATCCCAGCCCCACCTGGGCTAAGGAATTAGTGGCGACAGCTAAAAACGCCGGTTGTAAATATATTACCTTAACCAGCCGCCATCACGATGGATTCTCTCTTTATGACACCTGCGGTTTGAATGATTATGATGCTCCTCATGCCAAATGTGGTCGTGATTTGGTCAGAGAATTTGTGGATGCATGTAATGACCAGGGTATCATCCCCTTCTTCTATCATACTCTCCTAGATTGGCGTGAGCCCTCTTACAACGAAGACTTCCCCGCTTATTTGAAGTATCTTCGAGCCAGCGTCGAACTGCTGTGTAAAAATTACGGTAAAATCGGTGGTATCTGGTTCGACGGAATGTGGAACAAACCCGAGGAAGACTGGGAAGAAGATGCCATGTATTCAATGATTCGCAGCTATCAACCGGAAGCTATGATCATTAATAACACCGGCCTTAGCGCCCGCGGTGAACTGGGCCATATCGAACTTGACAGCGTTACCTTTGAACGTGGTCGCCCTGCTCCCATTAATATGGAAGGATCTCCTAAATATATTGCCAGCGAAATGTGCCAGGTATTTAACAGTGTTTGGGGTTATGCCAAAGAGGACCTTTCTTATGTATCTCCCATGACGATTCTGGAGGATTTGTGTACCTGTCGCCGCTTTGGTTCTAACCTTTTGCTGAATATCGGTCCCTGCGGTGATGGTACCATTCGTCCCATCGACAAAGCCTATCTGGATCTAATCGGTCAGTGGGTTTCCTATTTTGATGAAGCAATTCGTAAACCTCGTCCCTGCAATATTCCAGTAAGCAGTAAAAGTGATGATTTTCTTTTGCAAGATGGAAGCACCTATTATCTCTTCTATCACGGTTCCAAAATGATGGGGGATGGAAATGTGGTAATCTCTGAAGATGGCAGCGACGACATTGCTTTTGCCCTACCTGAATCTGTAAAAAGCATTCGTTGGATGGATGATAACACCGAACTGAATTGGACTCAGGAGGCGGATGCAGTGCGCATTCAGCCCAATCATTTCGCCTATGGTCGCCATCTGGTGATTCGTGTAGCTAAAATCGAAACTATAGACTAACTAGTAAAAAACAACCTGCTATTGTGAATTCATATTGCCAAATCAAAATTAATTCATAACGATACAATAAAGAAGCATCTTGGTACATACCACTGTAGTACCAAGATGCTCCTTTATTTTTAATGATAGAATCAATTTTTACTTGCAAATAACACGGCAGAATTTCTTCTTACCACGTTTTACGATCAAACCTTCGCCGGAAAGATCAGCAACCGTATAAGTTCTGGCAATATCGGTTACTTTTTCGCCATCTACTTCTACGCCGCCCTGCTCCACGTTACGACGACCTTCAGAACGAGAACCTGCAAGACCTGCCTTCTGCAGCAAAGTAATTACATCCATGGTTCCTTCTCTGAAATCAGCTTCAGTAATTTCAACAGTAGGCATATTGCTCAGGTCAGCACCACCGCCAAATAAAGCCTTAGATGCGGTTCTTGCCTTTTCAGCCTCTTCCTCACCATGAACCAGCTTAGTCAATTCATATGCCAGAATATCTTTTGCATCGTTCAACTGACTGCCTTCCCAGCTATCCATCTTTTCGATTTCTTCCAGAGGCAGGAAGGTCAGCATACGGATACACTTCAGAACGTCGGAGTCATTTACATTTCTCCAGTACTGATAGAACTCGAAGGGGGTGGTCTTCTTGGGATCCAACCAAACAGCACCGCCGGCAGTCTTACCCATCTTCTTACCTTCACTGGTCAGCAGCAAGTTAATGGTCATAGCATATGCATCCTTACCCAGTTTACGACGAATCAACTCAGTACCGCCCAGCATGTTGGACCACTGATCATCGCCACCAAACTGCATGTTACAGCCATATTTCTGATACAGCATGTAGAAGTCATAGCTCTGCATGATCATGTAGTTGAACTCCAGGAAACTGAGTCCCTTTTCCATACGCTGTTTGTAGCACTCAGCAGTCAGCATACGGTTAACGGAGAAATGAGCACCTACTTCGCGCAGCAGTTTAACATAGTTCAACTCCAGCAGCCAGTCTGCATTGTTTACCATCATAGCCTTGCCATCGGAGAAATCGATGAAGCGGCTCATCTGCTCCTTAAAGCAGTCAATATTGTGCTGAATGTCTTCTTCAGTCAGCATCTTACGCATATCGGTACGTCCGGAGGGGTCGCCAATCATACCGGTACCGCCACCCAGCAGTGCAATCGGCTTGTTACCTGCCATCTGCAGACGTTTCATCAGGCAAAGAGCCATGAAATGACCTACATGAAGGCTATCTGCGGTGGGGTCAAAACCAATATAAAAGGTTGCCTTTCCTTGATCGATAAGGTCACAGATCTCCTGTTCATCGGTCATCTGTGCAATCAGGCCTCTGGCCTTAAGTTCTTCTGAAATCTTCATTGTTTCAAATCCTTTCTTAATTCCTATATCAAAATAAAATGTTTTATATGATAAAAGTTAATTAAACACTGTTTTAAGATATTCCATAAGAGTCAGCAAGGAATCTTCTTTACGTACACACATGGAAAGCAATTCCTCGGTGGGAGGTACCAAATCCGGCACCATCACCGTCTGCATACCGGCACGGTATGCAGCACGAATTCCATTAGGAGAATCTTCTACTGCCATGCAATCCTCAGGAGCAAAGCCCACAGCTTCACAAGCCTTCAAATAAATATCCGGTTCCGGCTTACTATGCTTTACCAGATTTCCTCCGATAATTTCCTGAAAATATCCATTCATATCAGCATTGTTTAAATGACTCTCAATGATCGGAACTGCAGTAGAACTGCAAATCGCAGCCGGAATCTGCTTATCCTTCAAAAACTGCAGAATCTCTTTTACTCCCTGCTTTAACGGAATACCGTTGGCATCGATCCAGGCCTGATTTCTGACTCTGGCCTCCTTCAAAAAGCCATCACCGTCAAAATCTTCACCATACTGTTTTTTCAAAACAGCTACACCATCATTCCAGTTTAATCCTATTACCTTCAGCAGGGCGCCGTGAATATCTTCCAAATTCTGTTCTTTTCCAATTTGTCCCCATGTCATATGAGAAACTGCTTCGGTGTCAAACAACACACCATCCATATCAAAAATAATCGCTTTAATCACAGATCCGTTTACCTACCATAATTTCAATGATTTCTTTATCGGTTTCACGCATACCATCATGTGCCAGCTTACCAACATTGGCAATAGTTGCTTCCACACCCTTGGTAACAATACCATCGCCTCCGCGGAACTGCTGCCCATTCTTATACATATAATAGCCAATAATGCCTGCTTCCACTGCCAAAGCAATTTTAGCTGCACAGGATGCTTTCGCACCGTCGCAGATCATACCGGAATCAATCGCCATGGCATTTACAAGAGTATGCGCAATTTCTTTATAACGGCCGCCATGCAAGAAGCAAATACCCGCTCCGGCACCACAACCTGCACTTACAGCACCGCAATATGCCGACAAACGACCAATCCCTGTTTTCATATGGATCGTAAGAAGATCGGAAACTGCAACTGCCCGAATCATTTCTTCCTTAGACACTCCCATATGCTCTGCATAGGCCACAACTGGCATGCAAGCAGTAATACCCTGATTACCGCTTCCGGAAACAATGATTACCGGTAATTCACAGCCATTCATACGTGCATCCGAACCGGCTGCCGCACGAGCCTTAGCCAGCGCTTTAATGTCATGTTTTCCATACATTTGAAGCAGTGTTTGACCAATGTTAGCACCATAATCGCCACTCAGACCTTCCGCAGAAATAGCCGAATTATATTCGATCTGACGTTCGATCATTTCTCGAATATCTTCAATATCACAACTTTCTGCGAAATCCACAATGCTTTCCACATTCAAACAGGTTCGATCCGTAACCGGCTTTTCTTCCCCTTTTTGAGCTACAGGGCTGAAGATCGCCTCACCATTCTTTTCGATCAATGTAATATTGGTATGAAAATCGCTGATTCGAACTTTTGCATTTTCTTCGCCATTCCATACCGTAACAATGATATCAAAAATCTTATCGGTGTTTGCCGGAAAAACCTGAATATTATCCTGTCTTAAAAACTCTGCGATCGCTTCCTGCTGTTCCTCCGATACTTCCGAAATCACCTGAAGTTCCTTCGCAGCATCACCGGCCACAATGCCCGCCGCAGCTGCTGCCTCAATTCCCTTCAATCTTCCTGTATGAGGTACGATCACACTTTTTACATTCTTTATAATATTTCCGCTTGCTTCCACTCTTACACGAGTCGGCAAACTTCCAAGAGTCTCCCGCGCTTTCGCTGCAGCATATGCTAAAGCAATCGGCTCGGTACACCCCATTGCCGGAATCAATTCTTCTTTCAAAATTGTAACATACTTTTGATATGTATCACAACCGCGCTTCATGATTGAATTCCTTTCTGCTTCTAGTAGTATACAACACTCTATATCATACCCTATTTTCACTGTTTTGGGAAGAGTTTTTTGTCGAAATTATGTAATAGATTCCAAACATTTGATCATACTGTTCAATGAAGGCTCTTCCGCAACCCAAAACCGCATTCCATAGTCCGAAGCTTTCTGTGCAGTCTTATCGCCAATACAGATCGCCTGCACTGCAGAATAGTCCCTTTCTGCGCCCACGGATTTCACAAAGCCCTCCACACAAGATGCACTGGTAAAAGTCACATAAGTATAGGGCTGTTTCACTTCGCTGTACAATCTGTCGGCAAACTCACACTCGGCTTCTAACATGTTTTCATATATCACAAGTTCTTCACAGGGAACTCCGCAGTTTACCATGGTGTCATATACTTTTGAACCACTTAGATTCCCCTTAAACACATATACCTTACTGGAAAGCCCTACCTTTTTTTGCAGGAGCTTTGCCAGTTCTTCTGCATACGCACGTTCCGGCATCAAATCAGCCCGAATTCCATAATGTTTCAACGCCTTGGCGGTCTTTTTACCTACTACAGCCCAATGTACGCGAGATCCCAGATCTCTAATATCCAAATCACACTCTTCAAACAGTTTGAAAAAGCACTGCACATCATGCGGACTCGATAATACGATCCAATTCTCTGCAAAAAAATTAGTGCGCAGATCCTGCAGCGTAGCTGCAAAAAGCTCTTGATTCTCCCATTTAGGATGAATATCAATCATCGGCAGCTGAATCACGTGAGCACCCTTTTCCCGCAAGTGATTTGCAAATTCTGTACTACTATCCTGAGCTCGTGTTACGATGCACTGCTTTCCAAAAAGCGGCAAATCATCTAACCAATGAAAATCTTTCATTAGCTGGGCAACGTCTCCAATCAAAATAATAGCCGGTGCCTTATAATTTCCCTTAGATGCTTCCTCCGGTAAATCATTTAAAACCGTAGTAAGCTCTCGCTGCATAACATGAGTACCATTTTCAATAATCGCAGCCGGCGTATTTGGATTCATTCCATTAGCCATCAGCTGATCAACAATTTCGCCAATATTCCCCATTCCCATTAAAAAGATCAGAGTGCCACCTAATTTCGCCAGCCCCTTATAATCAATTCTGGATTCAGATCCTTTTTTTACATGACCTGTAATTACATGGAAAGAGGAATTATAGTCTCTATGAGTTACAGGAATACCAGCATAAGCGGGAGCTGCAATCGCTGAAGTGATCCCCGGTACTACTTCAAAGGGAATGTTGTGTTTTTTCAAACATTCGATTTCTTCTCCGCCTCGGCCAAATACAAAGGGATCACCGCCCTTTAAACGAACTACTTTTTTTCCCTGCAATGCTTCCTGTACCAACAGCTCGTTAATATCTTCCTGCGGCATCGAGTGCTGACCGGCTCGTTTGCCCACATAGATTTTTTGAATAGTTCCAGGGATTAAACATAAAATCTCAAGGCCGATAAGCGCATCATATATGACTACATCTGCCGTTTTCAAAAGTTCCTCGCCCTTGCGGGTTAACAGCCCTGCATCTCCGGGGCCTGCTCCCACAAGCCATACTTTTCCTTGTGACATTTGTTTTATCCTTTCAACCTATGAGCTAATGTGATACCAAGCTTCTCAGCTTCAATCACATGACCCTTGATTGATCCTTTATTAATTAAATTTTCTTCTAAACTTGCATACATACCCTTCAGTACGATCTCTTCCCCTTTGATTTCGGCGTAAGCCGCAATGGGCGAAGAACACCCGCCATCAAGCGCACGAACAAAACTTCTTTCACATAAAGCAGCAATTTCAGCTTCTCTAGACGAAATCTGCCGCATCAACTCTGTCCATTCGCCTTTACGGCCTTGCACAGTAATGATTCCCTGACCGGCAGCAGGAAGGACTTCTTCTATAGTATAATGCCTGTCGATCAGCTCTTCCATTCCAAGACGGCGAATTCCAGCAAAGGCTAAAACTGTGGCCGAAAAACTCTCTTCCTGGAGTTTTCGGAGTCTAGTTTGAACGTTACCGCGAATACTTTTAAATTCGCAGTTTGGATACAACCGCATAAGCTGCATAATACGCCGCTGACTGGAAGATCCAATGATACCACCCTCCAGAAGATTTTCCGGACTAATCCCATCCCGACAGATCAGTACATCTCTCGGATCTTCACGTTCCATAAAGCCACAAAGCGGAAGATCCTCCGGGACATCCATAGGCATATCCTTCAAGCTATGTACAG
>JAZQUJ010000155.1:0-21915 GCA_045631245.1 Bianqueaceae bacterium | reverse complement strand
TGGCTTTCTTCTCGGTCCACGTCTTGGCTTTCTAAGTGTTAGCGTATACTTGATCCTCGGGTTGATTGGCGTTCCTATTTTCGCCGCAGGCGGCGGTCTTTCATATCTGATCCGACCTACCTTCGGCTTTCTGCTCGGCTTTGCCTTCGCTGCCTGGATCACAGGTTTTATCATCAAATATTTCGGGCAAAAAAATATACGTCAACATTTTGGGGTCCTACTTTTAGCATCCACCCTCGGTATGCTGGCCTATTACCTGTCCGGCATGATCTACTTCTATGTCATTAGTAATTTCGTCATCAATATGCCTGTCACCTGGCCGGTGGTGTTTGTAAACTGTTTTCTGCTCACCCTTCTGCCGGATTTTATTCTGTGCATTCTTTCTTCTCTTTTAGCACTTCAGTTAATTCCCCAATTCAAGAAAAGTTTTCGTTTTTGAATGTTTTCATTATGAAAGTTTTCATTTTGATCGCTATATAATCTATCTGCGCGTCATACTCTTAACCCTAACCGAAAGGCGTACACACAATGAAACGATTTCGAAAAATATATCTGGAAATCTCCAACATATGCAACCTGCATTGCCGTTTCTGTCCCGGAACAAAGCGTACACCCAAAGCGCTGACCGAAACCGAATTTGAGATTCTTCTGCCCAAACTAAAACCTTATACCGACTACCTCTATTTTCACCTGATGGGCGAGCCGCTCTGCCATCCACGTCTGGAACGTTTTCTGCAACTGGCTGGCGTACATGGTTTCAAAGTCATCCTGACCACCAACGGCGTCCTGCTGCCCCGACTGCAATCCATGCTATTGCAGGCTCCTGCCCTACACAAACTCAACATTTCTCTGCACGCTTTTGAAGCCAACGACCTCACCATCAGCTTTGACCAATATCTCGATGGCTGTTTTTCCTTCGGTAAGGCGGCCGAAGGCCAAAAAATCGTTTGCTATCGCCTTTGGAACGGCGGCGGCGAGAATGACAAGAATGATGAAATCCTATCCTCCATGCGGAGCTACTTTTCACATGACTGGGTAAAGGAACGTCAGGGCACACGCATCGGTCAGCGCGTCTATTTAGAATACGGCGACAAATTTGACTGGCCCGATCTTTCTGCCGCAGATGGCGGCGACCATGTTTTCTGCTACGGCTTGAAAGATCAAATCGGCGTTTTATGTGACGGCACTGTAGTTCCCTGTTGTCTTGATCACGAAGGCGACATTGCCCTCGGCAACCTTTTCGAACAAGATTTAGACAAAATTTTAGCGAATCCACGTACACAGGCCATCTGCAGCGGATTCGCCAAGGGTAAAGCTTCGGAAGAATTATGTCGCAAATGCGGCTACGCCCGTCGCTTTTCTTAATCCAATTTTATCTATACAAACAACATGCACGTCAGCATTCTAAACATAGAATTCCTGACGTGCATAATTTTTCACACAAGCGAACTTTTTACCAGGCAATCAATTCGTAACCCTTTTCCGTTACCAGAACCTGCACTTCCCACTGGGCAGAAGGCTTGCCATCACGGGTATAGATCGTCCATCCATTTTCCTCATCGCAGAAAATACCATGACGACCCATGTTCACCATGGGCTCAATAGTGAAGCAAAGACCCGGTACCAAAACCATGCCCGTCTCCTTTTTAGAAACGAAGCTCACCCATGGATCCTCATGGAAATCAAGGCCAATACCGTGTCCGCCAATCTCGCGAACCACGCTGTAACCGTTCTTCTTGGCGTGCTCATTCACGGCAGCACCAATGTCACCTAAAAAGCCCCAGGGCTTCACCTGCTCCAAGCCCTTCTCGACACACTCCTTGGTCACTTCCACCAAACGTCTGCGATCAGCAGAAACATCGCCAATCATAAACATACGTGAAGAATCCGAGTAGTAGCCATTCAAAATCGTAGAAACGTCTACATTAATAATGTCACCGTCTTTCAAAATACGACCGGGCTCCGGAATACCATGGCATACTTCTTCATTAATTGACGTACACACACTTTTTGGGAAACCTTCATATCCCAAAGGAGCCGGAATCGCTCCCATTTTTGTCGTAACGTCATGCACGATGGTATTGATATCCTCGGTGCTCATGCCCGCGCAGATTCGCTCTGCCACGGCATCCAAAGCCGCCATGTTGACAGCTGCACTGGCTTTCATACCCTCCACCTGCGCCGGTGTCTTCAACAGCTTCTGATCCGGTACCAGCAGGCGGCGATCCCGCAGGATCTGCATTTTATCATCCTGCATCATGTGACACTTCTTATACTTACGGCCGCTGCCGCACCAACAAACATCGTTCGGATTCAACTTCATACCCAAAAACTCTCCTTATACTCTGTATTCAATATAAATTTTCAAAACTTAAAACCGTGTACGCCAACATTTTTTTATTCCAACCTCTGACGTTGACACGATCATCCGGCGCAGTGCGCCAAACATGACGCTATATTTCCACTGCACCAGCGACGAGGGACGGACTTCTGCATCCAAAGGGACGGACCTCTCCCGCTCAATGGGCGACTTTGATTGTAATCAAACATTCCACTTTCCAACTCACCATTGCTGTCTTATAATAGTCTTTAGCAGCACTTTTTAACAACTTCTTAAAAAGCACTTGACTATGCAGTAGCCCATACTTTACAATGATGTAAGCATCTCAATTATTATAACTTGTAGCCCCTAAATAATCAATCTTAAAATATTCATTCAGGAGGTCAAAATTTTCATGAAACCATCCAACGATCCCAGAACCACACAGCTTTCTCACACAAAGCTTTCGTTGGTCAAACACTTTCTGCGAGGCAGTCTGCACTTCTTTATTCTAAGCATCCTGTCCTCCTTTGCAGTTACCCTGCTGGAAATGGTGATCCCCCAGATCATTCGGGCCTCTGTTGACTCCGTCATCGGCACCGAGCCCTTCAGCTTCCCCGCCATGGTGAACCAGAGGATCGACGCCCTGGGCGGCGCCCCCTTCTTCCGTGAACACTTTGGCTACATAGCACTGATCATTATTATCATCGCCGCTCTGGCCGCCGTGTTCAAGTACTTTAACAACATCTTCAACACCAAGGGTTCCGAGCGCCTCATGCAGACCATGCGCGATCAGCTTTTCGCCCACGTGCAGAAGCTCCCCTTCGCTTGGCACATGAAAAACCAGACCGGTGATATCATTCAGCGCTGTACCTCCGACGTGGAACGCGTTAAGATCTTCGTCGCCGAGCAGCTCACCTCCATTATTCGAATCGTCATCCTGATGACCCTGTCGCTGACCTTCATGTTCTCCATGGATGGTCGCCTCACCCTCATCGCCCTGTGTTCGATTCCTGTCATCATTGGCTACTCCGCCTTTTTCCACTCTCGCATTGGACGCCGCTTCCAGGAATGTGACGAAAACGAAGGTATCCTGTCCACCATCGCTCAGGAAAACCTCACTGGTGTTCGCGTAGTTCGCGCTTTCGGCCGTGAAAAGTTCGAAAAAGACCGTTTCGAAAAACAGAACAACTACTATGCTAACCTTTGGGTGCATCTGATGCGCCTCATGTCCGCCTTTTGGGGTTCCGGTGACCTCATCTCCGGCATCCAGGTTATGCTGATTCTGGTGCTCGGTTCCGTATTTTGCGTGCAAGGCACGCTAAGTACAGGTGAGTTCATCGCCTTCATGTCCTATAATGCCATGCTCATCTGGCCGGTGCGCCACCTGGGCCGCGTGATTTCTGAGATGAGTAAAGCCGGTGTTTCCGTTGACCGTATCCTGTACATCATGAACTCTCCCTTAGAGCAGGATAAGCCCGGTGCCGTTACCCCCGACATGCGTGGCGACATCGTATTTGACCATGTAACCTTCGGCTACGATGAAGGAACCACCATTGTGGAAGATATCAACTTCACCATTCCCAAAGGCACTACCTTTGGTATTCTGGGTTCCACCGGTTCCGGTAAAACCACTTTGGTCCATCTGCTGAACCGCCTGTATGACCTGCCCGCTGACGGCGGCAAGATCACCATCGGCGGCGTGGACATTGCCGATATGAAAGCCCAGTGGGTTCGCGAAAACATTGGTATGGTACTGCAGGAGCCCTTCCTGTTCTCCCGCACCATCGCTGAAAACATCGGCATTACCGAAGACAACATGCCCATAGAAGATATCCGTCACGCAGCTCGAATCGCCTGTGTGGACGATGCCATTACCGAATTTACCAAGGGCTACGACACCATCGTTGGTGAGCGTGGTGTGACCCTTTCCGGCGGTCAAAAACAGCGTACCGCTATTGCCCGTATGTTGACTCAAAAGGCCCCCATCATGGTCTTCGACGATTCCTTATCTGCAGTTGACTCCGAGACCGACGCCAAGATCCGTCAGGCACTGCGTCAAAACCTGGGCGACTCCACTGTGATCCTGATCTCCCACCGTGTCACCACCTTAATGCAGGCTGAAAAGATCATGGTTTTGGATAAGGGCCGCATCGCCGAGATCGGCTCCCATGAAGAACTCATGGCGAAGAACGGCATTTACCGTAAGATCTACGATCTCCAGTTTTCATTAGATGAAACTTCCGAAAACATGTAAGAAAGGAGCGATATACAATGAACCAGACTGAAAAAGAAAAACAAGAGTATGTCTCCCTCCCTTATTTTGGTATTCCTAAACTGATTCCCTACTTAAAGCCCTATCGTTGGAACCTGTTGGCTATGGTCTTCTTTGGACTGTTAACCAGTTCTATCGATATCATTGTTCCCCTGTTCCAGCAATATGCCTTGAACAACTTCATTGCACTGGGGCAGCTGAACGGCTTGACCATGTTCATCATTGCCTACCTGTTGGTATTAACTTCCCAGATCTTCTTTAACCTTATTTCTACCTACCAATGCGGCAAGGTCGAAATGTATGTGGGCCGCGACATGAAAAAAGCTAGCTTTGATCACCTGCAGACCCTGTCTTTCTCCTACTTCAACCAGAACAGTGTAGGTTATGTGCATGCCCGTGTTATGAGCGATACCTCCCGCGTAGGCGGCATGGTTTCCTGGGGCGTAATGGACAGTGTGTGGAACATGACCTACCTGATCGGCGGCATTATCGTAATGCTGTCCCTGAACTGGAAACTGGCTCTCATGGTCCTGGTAATCATTCCTATTATCGCACTGGCGACCACCTACTTCCAGAAGATCATGGTTGTATTAAACCGTAAGATCCGCGAGATCAACTCCCGTATCACCGGTAACTTCAACGAAGGCATTACCGGTGCCAAAACCACCAAAACTCTGGTGGTTGAAGAGAAAATGGAACGCAACTTTAACGATACCAGCGACGAGATGTACAAAACTTCCATCCGCGCTTCCCACTATCGTTTCCTGCTTTCCTCCATCATCTCTTTTTCCTCCTGGGTGGCTCTGGCCCTGGTACTGTGGCGCGGCGGCATCATCACCATGGACGGCGTTATGCAGCTGGGTACCCTTTCCGTATTCTGCACCTACGCTTTGAACATGGTGGAACCTGTACAGTGGATCATCCGTGCCTTCTCCGATTTGATCAACGTACAGGTAAACGTTGAGCGTTTCACCCGCCTCATGGAAACCGAATCCGACGTAGCTGACACCCCCGAAGTCATTGAAAAATACGGCGATGCCTTCGAGCCCAAGCGCGAAAACTGGGAACCCCTTCACGGTGATATCGAATTCCGTGACGTTTCCTTTAAATATCCCGACGGCGATGAATACATTTTGGAACACTTCAATTTGAAGGTTCCTCAGGGAACCAACGTAGCCATTGTAGGTGAAACCGGTGCCGGTAAATCCACTCTGGTAAACCTGGTGTGCCGCTTCTTCGAGCCCACCTCCGGTCAGATCCTCATCGACGGCCGCGATGCCCGCGAACGCTCTCAGCTGTGGCTGCACAGCAACATCGGTTATGTACTGCAGACCCCTCACCTCTTCTCCGGCAGCGTAAAGGAAAACCTGCTCTATGGTCGTCCCGATGCCACCATGGAAGAGATCGAAGCCGCTGTTAAGAGCGTATCCGCCGACGGCGTTATCGCCCGCATGGAAAAGGGCTACGACAGCAATGTTGGTGAAGGTGGTGACCTTCTCTCCACAGGAGAGAAACAGCTCCTGTCCTTCGCCCGGGCGATCTTAGCCAATCCTCGAATTTTCGTCCTGGATGAGGCAACTTCATCCATCGACACCGTAACCGAGCGTCTGATCCAAAACGCCATCGAAAGTCTGATGAAGGGCCGTACCTCCTTCGTGATCGCCCATCGTCTTTCCACCATCCGTCAAGCCGACGTGATCCTGGTTGTAAAAGACGGTAAGATCATCGAGTCCGGTAAGCATGACGACCTGATCAAGGCCAAAGGGTATTATTACAACCTGTACACGAGGCAGTTCCAGGAAGAAAGTATTAAGGCCATTTTGTAAAACAAAAACCTCCAACATTGTCGCTAACGCCAATATGAAATTGGCTAATCGCTCTAATGTTGGAGGTTTTCTTAATATATTGATTCATTTACTCAATTATAATATGAAATTCATCGTAATCGACAATGCTGTATCCGCGATACGTCTGCTCCAAAGAAGATAGCAGCAGTTCCCGATCAATGGAATCAAAGTAATCTTCGATCTCAGAGGAAATCACTATGTTAAACACAAAGTAGTCACCTACCTTATAGGATGCGATCATTTGACCCTGAAACTCGTAAGTGCTTTCCTCGCCGTTATCCTCGGTATAACTGTGGATTCGTCTCACTTCTTCACCCAGGCCGTTTTTCTGTTTCCAGGCTTCAAACACATCTTCCCCACGAAAAAGCAAGTATTCTTCTTCGCTTTCGATCCGGTCGCCTTCAACGTAATAGATTGAAATATAGCCTTCCTCAATCGCTAGACCTGTCATACTTTCTTCCGTGCTCAGTTCCGCCTCGCTACCTAATGTGGCAGCAGCTTTGGATTCCACTGTCCCCTCCGACTCATCAGCACTTTTTAAACTTGTGCACGCCGAAACCGATAGAACCATCATGATCCAAAGCCCCAGTAAAACAGATTTGAACTTTCGATCCATATCAAACTGCTCCATCCTTCTTATTCTTCTTCCCCTACACTTTTTCCGCCGGCAATAATCGCAATCAGATCAAATACCGCCTCCAGAATCAGTGCAATTGCCGTGAACTTCCACAATACTGCCGTAGAAGCAAAAGGATTCCACAAAATCAGTGCGCAACATACCAGTGAAACTACCGCACTAATGGCCATCAAATACCAGTACTTCTTTTTCATTCGCAGCTTGTCCACAGTCCATTGTACCTTCATCAAACCTGACACCAGTACCCCAACGCCATACAGGATCGTCAGCAGCGGAATCACATGGATCAACCAGTTAGTCTTCAGCGCCAAAAATCCGCCGCCCAGCAGCATGATCATGCCGATCAGCAAGGCCTGTTCCTTCGCAGCTTCCTCCGGTTCTTCCTTAAAATACCGTACCACCTGCCAAATACCGCCCAACAATAAACCAATGCCAGCTGCCACAATAATGCCGGATGTGAATCCCTCCGGATCAATAATCAGCAGCACACCCACCAATACCTCAAAGGCACTCATCAAAACACCATGCAAGTTCGCCTTTAATGCTTTCATATCTTGAACCTCCGGTTGACAATCGAATTTAATCTCATTATAATATACATATGTCGATTTCGCAACATATAGTTCAAAGCAATTTGTCGATTTTTCCACGAATTTGATAATCCAAACCATACGGAACGCTAATAGGAGACTAACTACTTATGAGAAAAGAAAATCAACGTGTCGCCCTAACGAAACGACTGCTGCGCGAAGCTCTCTTTCGTTTATTGCAAACTGAATCATTGAATAAAATCACCATCACCCGACTCTGCCGTGAAGCCGATGTGAATCGTGCTACCTTCTATCATCATTACACCGCGCCCCGCGATGTTCTGTTGGAAGCTGCTACTGACATGGCCGAAGATTTAAAACAGCTTAGTCCTCCCAGCACCACTCAAGAAGATGCTGAGCTCTACATGACTCAAGTTTGTACCTATCTAAAGGAACACGCCGCCGTCGCCAAAGTCTTTTTCCAGTGCGAAACCGACGGCGACTTGGTCGATGCCCTATCGGAAATCAGCCAATACATCCGAGAAACCGATCGCTCTATGGCTCAGCATATGCAGTTGGATGAATCCAACATCCGCCTTCTTTCCACCTTTTTCATTTCCGGCGCCTATCAGCTGATCCGACTCTGGCTTTTAGAAGACATTCAAAAAACTCCGGAAGAAGTCGCCAAGCTAATCTCCGGTGTGATCAAATTTGATATTTTTAACTAAACAAATACAAAAGATGACTGCTGCATTTCCCGCAACAGTCATCTTTTTAATTTCATCTTTTATTCTGCCACCACCAGAGCCATCTCGCCCCGCATGGTATTGGTCTCCGTCTTTAACACAGCTCGGTACTGATAGGTCACTCCGGCAGTCAGTCCCGCAAGCTCCATCTGATATACTCCGGTCGCATCAACTCTTTGCGCCTCCGGCGCCTGCCACACATCTTCATAAGAAGCCATAGCAAAACCCGGATACACCCGGTACTCGAAGGTCAGCTGCGCCTCGTCAAAGCTACCCAACGTCAGCACCTCGGCGCTCAGGCGGGCACCGCCCGAAACCAGTTCGGTGCGATCGCTCAAAGTTTGCACGCCCAAGGGCACGAAGGCCGGTTTCGGATGGGTGATTTTGAGCACAAGCGGTCCACGCCACTGGCCGCCACAGTAATTGCGCTGGGCGTTCATGGCGGATATATGCAGTCCATCCGGTCGCTGTTCGTGATAGGTGTGGGCATCCAGATCCGGACGGTACTCGGTCAGCTCGCCGGACTGGCCCAGAATACTCACCTTCGTCTGCTCCGTGGCGTATACGCTATGCAGCAGGATCTCACGACGTTGACCGCGGTCCCAGTCCTGCACGCCAAACAAGATGGCGTACACGGCGCTGTCATCTTTCGCCTTCAGCAGCACCGTATCTTCCTCATTGGTAATGATCCACGGGCGGGTGTTATGCACCGCTTCGTGGTTAATAAAGTGCCACAGGGACACTTCTCTTAAGATATTTTCCTGCTCGCGGCAGAGAACGCCGTTGGCATCGGGACCGATATTCAGCAACAGTGCGCCGCCGCGGGCCCGAGTATCGGCGATCAGTTTAATGGTCTGGCGACCGGTTTTATAGGTCTCATTGGTGGGCTGATACTGCCAGGCCGTTCCCAGGGTAATACAGCCTTCCCAGGCACTATCAGAACCCACACCCGGCAGCTGCTGCTCCGGTGTAGGAATCGCGCCGCGGGTGATCAGCACGTCGGGCTGAATGTCCCAGGCAATGTTGATACAGTATTGCTGCAGGTTCACGCCATCGGCTCCTACCATGGATTCACCGCCGTCAAAAAACATAACGTCTACCGGGCCAAAGTTCTGCATCAGTTCCAGCATCTGAGCTTTCAAATAGGATCGGTACCGCTGGATCACCTCTTCACTATAGGGTTCCACCGGCGTACGAGTAATGGTCAAGCCTTCGCTGCGCAGGAAGTTGAAATCCTCCGGTGAGAAATACAAACCTACTTTAATACCCTTACGACGCATGGCATCGGCAAATTCCTTCACCAAGTTGCGTCCGCAGGGCGTATTTCCGATATGAAACTCTGTGGTCTCGGTGGGCCACAGACAAAAACCGCAGTGATGTTTGGTGGTCAGCACCGCATATTGAAAACCGGCCAGTTTTGCCAAATTGGCAATGTGATCAAAATCCCACCCCTTGGCATCCAGCGTTTGGGGTAAATCATTGAAAAACCGCTCGGTATAATCCTCCGAGGCACCCACCAAAGAATGGCTGATCACACAGCCCAGCTGCGCATCCAGCGACCAATGAATAAAAAGACCAAGGCCCGCATCCTGCAGCCACTCCAGCTTTTCCGGCTTATTGCGACTGGCCGCCTCCGTCCCCGCCTGACCGGGCGTGGGACCCTTCCCACCAGCTGTTCCTGCTTTAATCGTACTGCCCAGCGTGTTGTTCATCACAACGGACTCATCCACGCCACCCGGCTGCGCCGTTTTTTTATCTTCCTTCATAAACACATCTCCTTTTTACAATTCGTAGGATGCTATCAAAATCGAATACACGATAAAAGCACTTTCAAATGCAGCTCTTGCTACACCCCAAAGTGCTTTTCTTTTATCAAAATTCAGTTTTTCTTTTTCAAACCGGCAAAATATAAGGCCACAGCGATCACACCGACCACCAAGGCAATACCGGCCACAGCCATCAGAATTCTGGTCAGGAACCATACAATGCCGCCCACCACCATGATCAGGCCAATGCCCAGCATGATGCGACCCGCTTCCTTAGTTGCAGAAGAACGTTCTTCCGGGCCGGCATTCACGTAAGCACCGCCGCCCACCGGAATATCGCCACTTTTCGGTTTCATCAGATTAAAACCTGCCACCGCTAAAGCCGCACCCACAACCAATAAAACGATTGCAAAAATCATCGTAAAATCTCCTTACCGTCAAATACGATCACACCAAAACCGGTACCGGTTTTCCCGCCGCCGATCAAAAAGTCCGCAAAAGCTCTCTGCATGGAGGTATCTCTTGGCATTTCAACAGCGTTGCTCTGATTTACGACCTTATCGCCGGGCATACCGAAAATACGCCAGGACTCACCAAAGTTTTCCTTCTTATCCACATGCAAAATCTCAAAATCCTTCTGGAAACCTACAATGTTGGAGGTCTCCGGCAGGAAGGTCTGATACACCGGATCCAGCAACCAGGAGCTGCATACCATCACCAGCTTACCATCGCGGTAGCAATCAGCAAAAAACTCATAGGCACGGCGGTACGCATCCATACGCAGCTCCTCGGTCAAAGGACCGGCCGAGGGAATATGCATGTTGATAACTGTGTCACCCTTGTTGATCACAACGCCATGCTTCTTGTAGGACTCCTCCGGGCTCCACTCCCGCTCCTCAAACTGCAGACGGCCCAGAGCAAAACGCTTCATTTTATAATGCCAGTCGAACCAGTGAGCCACAAAGCTGCCCCACTCGCCCTTCACATTCTTACATTCCATGAGTTTATATTTCAGGTCCATCATGATGCCCCAGAACAGTTCATCATCCAGGCCTGCCTCCGCATAGCGACGACGCAGCTCCGGCATACAGCTCACGGCCAGCATCATCTGACGACCGTAGCCTTCGCCCTCACCCAGAGCCTTCACCTGTTCCAGAGCCTCGCCCCATTCCAGTTCACCTGCCATATATTTCTGTCCGATCACGTCAATTTCTGCACTCATTTGAGGCAACAAAGCCTCCACCGCCTCTGGCGGAAAAGTCAGACGCTGCATGTACTCTCTCAGTTCGTTCATAAGCTCGATCTCCCATCTTGTTTTCATATCGTCCGGAGGCAGCGCTTCAATTTTCAGCGCTGCACCGGTAAAAGGCTGTTTTCCCTGAATGCGCCAGCTGTGCAGAGCAGCGCGTTCGATTCCTTCGGCAGTTCCGCTGCCATACAGGCTATCACCCAAAAGCGGATGTCCCAGATGTGCCATGTGGACTCGAATCTGGTGCGTTCGCCCGGTCTGCAGACGCAGCCATACCAGTGAACAGGTCTCCCAGCTACGCCACACCCTATAGTCGGTGATCGCCGGCTTACCTGCCGAGTCCACCACCATCTGCATCAGAGTATCCCGTTTTTCAGCCAGCGGCGCTTCCACACGACCACTGCCCAATAGCTTTCCCTCCACCAGAGCCAGGTACTCCCGGGAAAGGGTTTTATCTTTTCGTTGTTCTTCCATTCTGGTGGCGGCCACGCTGCTGCGCGCGGCTCCGATCAGTCCGGATGTATCTTTATCAAGCCGTCCGATCAGTCGGGACGGTTCTTCATACCGTGCCGCCAAACGATTGGCTAATGTATCGAAAAAATGCCCGTGGGCCGGATGTGCCACCAGACCTGCGGGCTTATTGATGAATACAAGGTCTTCGTCCTCGTAGACAATGACCAGATCTCCTGCAAAGGGTACCACCGTTTCCGCCTTTTCCTGAAACTTGACACGAATATGGTCATCTTTCCGCACGGCCGTGCGGGTGGTGATCAGTCTGCCATCGCGATAGCGCTCTCCGTTGATGAAAAGGCCGTCGGGCAGAAATTTCACCTGTTTGAGCTGACGGGCTGTGAGTCCCAGGCCGCGGCGCAGGACCGGGCCGAGGGGCTGTCCCTCGTCTTCTTCGACGGCTATGTAAGTTAAGATTTTGTCCATATGTCAGGCTTTAACAGTGGCTTTGCCCTTGACTGCTTTTTGTGTCTGCTCCATAGTCAGTGGGGGCATCTTCCACATGCGGCGGAACTCTCCCAGATAACCGGCCAGGGTGATGATCATGCATACACCGATAAAAATGATGAGACCGTTCGCCCAGGCTTTGCTCATTCGTGGGAAGGCCAGCAAGAAGAACAGGCCGAAATCGGTGATCGCTGTTCCCACTTTTCCGTACCACTTGGCACCATCCAGTTTGCGGCCACGCTTTTTATAAATGTAGCCGCCTCCAAAGAGCATGGTGTTTTCTTTAATGAATTCAATCACGAACACCGGCCACAGCAGAGGATGGGTGAAAGCCAGAGTGACCACCACCGCTGCCTGTGTCAGCTTATCAGCCAACGGATCGATGAACTTGCCCAGTTCGGTGATTTGATTAAACTTTCTGGCTACTATACCGTCGAAAAAGTCGGTCATAATATTGACAGCCAGAGCTACCATAGCCCAACTGTATAATTTATTAAAATATAACACCACAAACACCGGAATCAACAGGATTCGCACATAGCCCATGATGTTGGGAATATTGAAGATTTCCTTCTTCGTAAATCTCATTTGGATATAGCTCCTTGATCGTAAATAGGTCCAAAGTAAACTATACTCGCATTTCGGCTTCTTGTCAATCGACTTCCTTTTTTTTAAGAAAAATCTTCCTTTTTTCCCTGAAATGATGCATAATGTAGATAGCTGAGGAGCACTTTTGCATGTCCCGGTAACTCTATTATATAAGGAGAATTTTCTATGCGTCTTCCCATTATGACTTTTAATATTCAGCACGGTGTTGATTACAAAAAACGTTTAGCAGAGCCGGATCGGTATTCCGATTTTGAACTGATCGACCTGCCTTTGATGGCCGCTGCGATCCGCGATCTGGGTGCTGTGATCGTTGGCTTGAACGAGGTGCGAGACGTTCTTCCGGATGTGAGCGACCCCTGTTTTGTTCCCCAGGCCAAAGCCCTGGCCGAGGCTGCCGGTTTTGAATATTATCATTTTGGTCACGCCATCGATATTGCAGGCAAAGGCCGCTATGGCAATGGCTTGATTTCCAAATATCCTTTCCGCAGTGTAGAAACCATTATGGTGCCGGATCCTGTGGAAAAAGAACCCGATGGTGCACATTTTGAGACCCGCTGCATGATCAAGGCTGTCATTGAAGTGCCCGATGAGGCCACCGGTGAGGTAAAACCTTTGACTGTTCTGGTAACCCACATGGGCTTGAACCGCAGCGAAGCTATGAATGCAGTGAAGACTGCCATCGATCAATTGCAGCCTGGACAGCCCACCATTTTGATGGGTGACTTTAACCTGACTCCCGACAGCGAGACCATCGCTCCTTTGTTTGATTACTATCAAGATGCGGCAGCGCTGCTGCCGGAGGGCACCAACACCTTCCCCTCGGAGGAACCCATCAAGAAGATCGACTACATTATGTGCGCCGGCCCGGTGAAGTTTGTTGCAGCCGAAGTTCCTGCCGTAGTCGCCAGCGATCACAGACCACACACCGCAGTGATTGAAATGTAATTTTAAACCTCTGAGCGACCTTCCGGTACTACATGGTATCAGTGGTACGTACCGTCAGATCGCCCAGAGGCCTTGTGCATTAATTTCGGTTTCATATCTGCACTGCTTCAATTGAAACTGATCAAATAAGCAGGAAATTACCCCCTTTGAACTACATACCAACTTGTTGGTATTACCACTTGTAGTAGTGAAAAGGGGGTAAATTCCTTTTATTTTAACAGATTATTTTAACAGACTTGTCAGCCCTTCACTGGTCAGCAGATGCAGTTCATGCAGAGCACGGGTGATGGCTACGTATAAAAGCTTCGCTTCCTTTGGGTTATCACCATAGTGAACCTCATCCGGCTTCCAAAGCAGCACCGCATCAAACTCCAGACCTTTGGTAAGCTCAATGGGCAGCACCATGACACCCTGCTGAAACTCGGCATCGGTATTCTCTGCCAGCGACTCAGCGGTTGCCTTTCCTTCTGCAATGGCTTCCTTATTATCCACCACTTTTTCTTTGGCAGCTTTGCTGCCGGTGGCGGGGGTTCCTAACTTCTCGAGACCTTTTTGAACCTTGTCGGCTTCCTCCTGATTGCGACAGATCACCGCCACTGTATGAAAGCCCTTTTCCTGCAGGTCCTGAGCCAATTTTGCTGCCTGCGGCAGCAGCTCTTCCTCAGCCAACTGATATTCAGCAACCGGCGCTCCATGGCGAATTACCGGCTGGATCTTGTAGGCACCCGCCGAAGCCTTTTCCAGCACTCGGCCTGCATATTCAGAAATCTCAATGGTGTTTCGATAGCTCTTGGCCAGGATCTGGAAGCTGTCGTTCTTTTCGTTAAACACGAACTCCCGCAGGGGCTCCCAGTCGTTCATGCCCATCTCATAATGGATGTTCTGGGACACATCGCCCATGATGGTAAAATAACAGCCAGGCTGCAGTCGCTTGAGCACATAGTAGATCATTTCGCCAAAGTCCTGGGCCTCATCGATGATGATCTGACCGAAAGTATTGGGCAGCATATCTTCGGTGATCCAACGGCGTACCACCGCCATGGCAGCCAGATCGTATACGTCCAGGCGGCCTCGCTCGATGTTGTCCAGCGTCTCGGTGGCATCGATGCTGTACTTATCCGCATAGAGCTTCACGAACCGCTGGTACGTCTCCAGGCAGCCGAACCATTCTTTGGTCACCTTAAAATAGTTCTTATATTCCTTCAATTTACGCTTTTTCAGCGCACGGTAAAACTGATATTCATCGTCATCCACGGTATAGTCGGTAAGCAGCTTAATGCGGCGCTGAATCGTTTCATTCAGCATCACCTCGATGCGCTTCAGCGACCAGTCCCGGCGGAACCGCAGAATGTCGTACATTTGGTCGCGGCTCAGGATCACGCCGATCTCACTGTCCTTAATGGTGCGCGGCTTCAACAGTTTCAGCCATACATTATTTAAATAGCTTTCCAGCACCCGCACGTAATCCATACGGCATTTCCAGGAATGCTCGGCTTTCGCCGGAATTAACTTGTATTTCTTCTTCCAGTCCTCGTATAACTGTTCTTTTAAGAAATCATCCATACGACGCTGTTTAATGCCTTTGACGTCCAGCTCCGGCAGACCACTGGTAATGTAGTTCAACAACATATCGTTGCTACCGATGATGCAGAAATCCTCTGGGGCATACCGTTTTTCATAGTTATACAAAATGTGAGAGATGCGGTGCATGGCCACGGTTGTCTTACCGCTGCCCGCCACGCCTTGTACGATCATACTCTTAAAGGGAATGTCGCGGATGATCTGGTTCTGTTCCTTTTGAATGGTGGCAATGATATCGCCCAGCACCACGTCCTTGTTCTTAGCCAAGTACTTGACCAACAGTTGGTCGTTGGAAGCCACATCACTGTCATAGTAGCCGTTCATCACGCCGTTTTCGATATCGAAGGTACGCTTCAAAAACAGCTCGATCTCCATGGGATCGCTCTCGGGTACCGCATAAGACCCGGGACCGTTCTCATTTTCGTAGTACACGGTGGATACCGGCGCACGCCAGTCCACGATCACGATCTCGCCATCCAGGGTCTGCACGCCGTTTTTACCGATGTACAGGCTCTCTTCCAGTTTACTTTTGGTTTCCTGATAATCGATACGGCCAAAATAGGCTTTATCCGCTGCTGCCTTGTTCTTGCGCAGCTCGTTGCTCACATGTTCCAGCATCGCTGTACTAATGGACAGCTGAATGAACATCTGGCTGTTGAGCTCTCGATCACGGGGCGTGATCCTATCGTTGAGCTCGTCGGTCTCCTGCTTGACTTCCACCACACGTTGCTCGTAATGTGCGATGTTGCCATGGACGATATCCATGGTTTCCTGCAGGTGTTGATTCTCGTCTCGTTCGAATCGACTTTCGATTTGTTTTTCGCTTGGTTTCATGGTAAGTCTCCTTGTATTTGCAACGCAAAAAGCAACCATGAATACATTGTAACAGAAAATATAAAAAAGACTAGACTTTTATTTTAGTTTTTGATAAGATAGTGGATGTAGTTAGTGTAGTTTTTCAAAAAAGGAGCCCAGGTCCACGCCTGAGCTCCTTTTTCGTTTGCTTCATATTGTAATCGTAATCATCTTTTTCGACGTCGCAGCCGAATCACACCAAAGATAGCCGTTTCCACTACCACCAAAGCTCCGATGCCCACCAGCACATACATCAGCCAGATATTTTCTTCCTGTGCAACTAAACAAAAACCCTCATCCTGCTGATTCACCTCAAATATAAAGTAGCTGCCTTCCACGGTATAGGCTACATCCCTCCAGGCACCGGCAGCATCCCGTACCATGATGCGAGCTCCCTTTTCCGCCAGCTCCTCTGCCGCATCCTCATCCGGCGGCAGATACCGCAGCTTAGCCGTTTCACCCATGGCGGTCATGGTAAAACTCCAAGCCTCCAAAGTAGCTTCCTGATCGTCCACCGAAACCGGTCCGCTGGTCAACTCTTCAATTTCCAACGCTGCATCCTTACCAAAGTCACTTCCTGCCAGCAAAATCGGTCTGCCATCGGCGCGCAGTGCCTTTGCTGCGATCACCGTCTCATAGGCATCATAGGTGGCTCTTAGAGTCACGTCAAAATACAGAGCCGACAGATCCAGTTCCTCGATGCCATCCCAACGGCCGGAGCCTCCATCCTTTTCCGGCACCGCCGGGATCTTATCCGCTTTCAAAGCCTCGCCATAATCCAATGTGACCACTTTTTCACTGCCATCCTCAAAAAGGAAGCGTACCGTGATCTGCCCGAAGTCCTCCGGCAGCTGCTCTTGTTTGAAAAACTCTTCCGCACTTAGTGGCTGCGCACTGCCGTCGTAACTGATGCCGTCGATGGCGCCCCTATCCACTTCCAGGGGCAAATAATAATTGTTTTCAATATCTTCCGTGACTTCATCGATACTGCCCAACACGCCACCGATCTTTTCGGCCGTACCGCTCAGCAGCGTCATGCTGCTGCAATCGGATACCACCACCGCCGTACCGGCTACGCCTCCCACATAATCGGCACCGGAAATTGCGCAGCGAGCCATATTATTGCGAATAAAGCCGCCGTCTCCCCGTCCGGTAATACCGCCCACATAGGTGGCCATTTCGCCCTCCAGTGCTCCGCGATTTTCACACTCACGCACCAAACCTATATACATGCGCCCGGCAATACCGCCACCGTTTTGTTTATACACCGTAATCGGCCCAAAATTTCGGCTCTCCCGAACGACCGACCGCACTTCACCTTCAAAATTCAAAGAAAAATTGCCCAATATCGTGACATCCAGCTCCGGATCCAGGCTGCTTTCAAAGGACATGGCACCCACAATGCCGCCTACATTAGCATCTCCTGTCACCGCACCGTGGTTTTCACAGTTTTCCACTTTGCTGCCGGTTTCATCTGCCGTATCGGCATCGGATACATCGGAAATATTACCGCCCATGTCCTCGTCGGCGTTTTTAATAATACCTCCGATCACATTCATCTGATTCGACATTGCCTGCATACTGGAATTGATGGCTCCCAAGGTTCCCTGTGCCGAAGACAGCATATCACTCATAGTGCCCGAAATCATACCAATACTGCTGCTCAGATTGTTTTTTGCCGCCTCCAAGGCATCTTCATCGGGCAGCGGCAGATCTTCCAGCTTCGGCAGCTCCAAATCTTCCGGTTTCGGCAGTTCTAAGTCTTCCAATTCCGGAAGCTCCAGATCTTCCAAATCCTTCGGCAGCTCTAAATCCTTCGGCAGTTCAGCATCTTTGATCATCTGCTCCAACGCTTTTTCTGCCTCCTTTACCTGCTGTTCCAGATCCGCAATTTGAATATCCAGCCCCATGCCGCCAAAGGACATGGTCTGTCCGGTCATTCCCATCATGGTATCCATTTCTTTTTCCAGCTTTTGCAGCGTATCTTCATCAAACTTCATCTGCATGGTGGGCTCCATCTGACCTACAATGCCGCCCACTTCTTTACGGCCCATGATCTCCCCGCGGTTCACACAGTCTACAATATAACCCGACTGCGATCCGGCAATGCCGCCCATATTATATCCAATCTTGGAATACCCAACATTTCCCAGGTTCTCGCAGCCGCGGATCACGCCCATGTTCGAGCCGGTAATACCGCCCACGTCCGTCACCGTAACGGCCGATTCCGACTCCATGATCGAATCCAGCGAAACGTCTCCCAACTCCACCGCATTTTCCTGCACAGTGGTATTGATCAATGCTTCATTCATGCAATCACGCACCACGCCGTTATTATCGCCGGCCAGGCCGCCAACAAAATGCTGGCCATTGATCTGACCACTTACTCGACAAGCCTCGATCAGGCCTGTCAGCTGGTTGTGTCCCACAAGTCCACCCACATGTGTACTGCCCGAAATACTGCCACTGAAACTGCAGTTTTGAATGGTTCCTGCATTTTGCCCCGCCAGACTGCCCACATAGCTGCGGCTGCCCTTCGGAGCAATGCGTCCCTCCAGATTTAAATCTTGAATGACGGCTCCCAGGCGTACATAGCGAAACAGTCCCTGTACGGAACCTTCAGCTTCAATATTTAGACCACGGATCGTATATCCATTGCCGCGAAATTCTCCGGCAAAACTGGGGATCGCCTCGAAATTTTGATCAGTCAGGTCGATATCATCCTCCAACTCCACTATCAAATTGAAACTATATGCATCCATACGACACTCCTTGGCAAAAGTCAAAAAATCTTCCGCCGTTTCAATATGTATGGTTTTCGTTTCATCGGCCCGAGCCGTACCTACCATGGTAATCAGCACGGCACTGCACAACAGAAAGCTGAGCCACAGCTGTATTTTTCTTGTCAAAGTATTACACATGCTCATTGCCTCCTTCGGTCTCGCCCGTTGCTGCGTCCTGCGCCATCACTTCAGCCGTTTCGGCTTCGCCGATTTTCATTACTTCATTCTCGCCGCCGCTGAGCAGATTCAATTTAAAACGAGTTTTTTCAATCAATTTATTGCCAAATACCAACACCGAAGGCAGTACCAGAATAACCAAGATCATGGAAATGATGGTGCCACGGCCGATGCACAGTCCCATGATGGATACCACCGGCTGCTCGGTCATATTGCCGATCAGCATGCCCGCTGAGGCCAGCATGGTACCGGAAGTAAAGATTGTAGGAAAGGCTTCATTAAGAGCTTTCACAATGGCATCTTTATAAGACATAGTCTTTTTGTGTTCTTCGAAATGACTGGAAATTACAATCGCATAGTCGATGTTGGCACCCATCTGTACCGCACTTACGATCAGATATCCCAGGAAATACAGGGGCGTCTCGGTCAAAGTGGGGAAGGAGAAATTGATCCAAATACTGCCTTGGATCACCAGTACCAACAGTACCGCCAGTCCCACCGACTTGAAGGTGCCCAGCAGTACCAGAGCCACAAAAGCGATGGATAGGATCGTAATGATCAGATTATCGGTTTCAAAGGAAGCCGACAGGTCACGGGAACTGGTGGAATTGCCTACGATGTAATAATCGTCTTCGTAATACTGACCGATGATGTCACGCATTTTTTGAAGGAAATCATAGGTTTCCGGCCCCTCTTCCGGCACATTCAGGTATACTACCATACGGCTGTAATTGTCGCTGCGCATTTGCGCCCGGGCCGTATCCAGCTGCGCCAGCATATCGGTCATCTCCTCCATACCCTCCAGCTGAATGTTTTGACTTTCCATTTGATCCTTCAAGAACAGGAACATGTCAAACAGAGGCACCTTATACTCGGCGATTCCGCTGATGATCTGTCCCATCTGATTTTCTTGTACCGCATAGGCACTGTACAAAAGCTCCGTCACCTCATTGTCCAGCCCGATCAGTTCTGCCAGCTCACGAGGGGTCAACGCATCGGTGAGCATATACCCGTCCATGGCTTCAATGCCCGCCAGACCCATAGTGCTCTCCACCTGCTCACAGGCCTCCAGCTCCGCCAGAATTTTGCCCTCCGCTTCGTAGTTGCCGGCAGGCACGATGACGGCCGCCATATTACTGGTGCCGAAGGTGTCTTTAATTTTAAAATAAGCATGCTGCCGCTCCGCCATTTTGGCAGTTTTCAAATCGTTATAGCTGTAGCAATAGGGGCAATCGCTGGACAGATAAAAAGCGCCCACCAGCAGCAATGCAAACAGAGGCGGCAAAACATAACGCACCTTGACCGCAAATTTGCCCACCAAGGTAATGGGCGGTAAAAGTTTGCGGTGCCGTGTTTTTTTGATCAGCGGACTGAAAAATACCAGCAGGCCCGGCATCAAGGTAAATACCGACAGCAGACTCAGGAAGATGGATTTTACCAGCACCATGGCCATATCGGCACCAATAGAAAACTTCATAAAGGCCAAAGCGCTCAAACCACCAATGGTGGTCAGTGAAGAGGCGCCAATCTCCGGGATCGCCTTACTCAGCGCATCAATAGCCGCCTCAATGGCAGGCTTCGTTTCAAACTCATCGGAAAAGCGATGACACAAAATAATGGCATAGTCCACCGCCAAGGCCAGCTGCAGTACCACCGCAATGGAGTTGGAAATAAAACTGATGGTACCGAAGATGAAGTTGGTACCCATATTCAGCAGCGCTGCCGCGCCAAAGGTCAAAATCAAAACCGGAACTTCAGCATAGGCACGCGAGGTTAAGGTCAGTACCACCAGAACAATGATCACTGCCACAATGGTGATGACCATCATTTCATCCATCAACATGGCGTTTTCATCGTAACCCACCAAAGTGTCGATGCTGGCATCGTATTTTTCCAGAAGATGACGAATTTCATCCATAGCTTGTATGGTTTCCGGCTTGTTATTACCGCCGGAGAAATTTACATCAAACAGGGCCGCAGCATCTTTATAGTGATCAAGCGTGTTATCAAAACTTGACATCTCCACTCCGTCCACCTGCCCGATAGCCGCATTCAGTTCCTCCGCCATTTCATAGGTTACGTTGGACACCATGATCCGCCCCGTGGCTGCCGGCGCAAAGTTTGCGTTCATCACATCGATGCCCTGCCGGGTCTCGGTATCCTCCGGAAGATATTTGGTCACATCATTTTCCACGTTGACCCATCCCATAGCTAAAATGCAGAACACAAAGGCTGCTACATATATCATTAATATCGTTTTACGTTTATGTACAATAAACGCCGCCATCTTTTGCATAAAAGTCTGATTTTCTTTCGGCATGACTACCTCCAATTACTTACAAAAAACTGAAAAAAGTTCAGTTTCTCCCATGATGATATTATAGCAAGCGTGGCCTTATTCCGCAATAAAAGTATTGATTTCAATAATAAAAAAAGTCAGTCCTTGATGCGCTGAAGCTGCGCTCTTTGGACTGACTTTTACTTATTGATTCATTTCTAAAACTTATTTCAAAAATTCTTCTACTACTTCTACCAAGTGCTCTGCGGACAAGCCGAACTGCTTCAGCAGGTCAACAGCAGGACCGGAGTGGCCAAAGGTATCGTTAACGCCCACGCGCTTAACGGGAGTGGGGCACTG
>JAZQUJ010000154.1:0-4407 GCA_045631245.1 Bianqueaceae bacterium | reverse complement strand
TCGCTTTCCAGTTGCCATCTATCTTTTGATAGTAGAATTCGCTTAAATTTTTTGATTCCATAACCTGCACCATTTCCATCATATCCGGTGCCAGTTTCTGCTTTGCCAGTTCTGCACGCGATAGCCAGTACACGAGTCCCTCGCTAGAAGATTGAAGTGTCCCGTGGAATTTTGTGGCTCTATAGAAAAACACCACATATCGGGCACCGGAATTGGTTTGAAATTGCTTGGTGCCGCAAAGTACCGGATCTTCCACAGTCAATCCGGTTTCTTCCTGCACTTCGCGGATCACAGAGCATGTGAAAGATTCTCCCGGTTCCACGTGGCCACCGGGGAATGTAATGCCCGGCCAGTCCGGATTTAAGCGATCCTGAACCAATACGTTTCCTTGGCCGTCCGTAATCATGCACATATTGGTAAAGACTGCTGTTTCTTCTCTTGCCATCTGCTTATTCCTCAAATAGATAGTTATAAAAGCTTTCCGTTGTGTCAAAGTCCATAGAGCAAATCGCTTTCATCTCATCTGCAAGGGACTGAACACCCATACCGCTCCAGCCTGCATAGCAAACATTGACACCAAGTGGTTCCGCCATCTGGCAGGCCAATTTCATATCATCCACCACCAGTATTTCCTCAGGTTTCAGCCCAAAACGGCGCATGATATCCTCCAGCGGCCATGGATTCGGCTTTCGCTGATGCGGGAGCAGTTCCCATCCATAGATGGCATCCGGTAAAATCCCAAAATGCGCCTGATAGTCACGGCCGATGTTATCTGCATGGGAATGAGAAACCACACAGATCAAGCCGCCCTCATCCTTTTGCCGGTGGATGACACGATCGATCCCGGGGTAGGGGGCAGGGATGTTGCACATGATATATTCCATCCACTGTCTATGCTCGATTTTCATTTCTTCGTCCGTGAAATGGAATCTCTGTCGGCAAAGTTCAGCAAATCCCAGTCTGTGGCATTCCAGAATGTATTCCTCCAAAGAGATCGTTGCGCCGGGCCGGAACTGTTCCAATTCATACAGAAAGAACGGATAGCTGAGGGTTTTCATACTTTGGACTACTGTGTCATCATGGTCCAACACCAGACATTTGTATTTCAGCATACTTTTTTCACTCCATCCAATCAGTTCCGCACTGCGTGGTAGTACACACATCTGTGTACGTTACCACGATATTCGATCATATCCGTCTTATCCAACTTTGCCATACCTGCTTTTTCCATTACACGGATGCTGGCGATGTTGTGATCAAATGCGCCTGTAATAACTTCGTTGTACCCACCGGTGAAGAGTTCTGTAATAGCGATTGTCAAAGCTTGTGTCATATAACCCCGCCCGTGGAAATCCGGATGGATCACATATCCCAGCTCGATAACACGGTTCTCAATTTCCACATCATTCATAAAGCCGATCAACTGTGTGTCCTTATAGATACCGCGGACATAACGATTTGCATCGTTCGATAATGTGGTAAGTCCGTAAAAAAGCGGAATCGCATCCTTGCGATTATTGAAATCAGGGAGCATATACGTCCTGTTTACGACTTTGCTTGTCAGAATATCCAGCATGGAAGATTCATCTTCCGGGCGGATTGGCCCAAGGTATATATGTTGTTTATTCATGTAGATCAGTCCTTAGTCTATCTGTTCTTTATTCTAGGGAAATTATATCAAAACCGTATTTGTAAGGCAACCTAAAAATTAAACTTGATATAATCGAACGAATGTGCTATAATAGAACAAACGAACGAGGAGGTGTGCCCGGTGGAGCAGAAGAATCGCCCAGTGGATGTGATCGCCATGTACAGCGCCGCCGGGGATATCCGTCCGCTGCGCTTGCGGCTGGAAGACGAGCACCATCAGCTGCTGCGGATCGATATTGATGAGATCATCAGCGTCAAAGAAATTCAATATGTGGGTATTGAAGCCCATGTATTCTTATGCCGGGCAACTGTAAAACGAAAAGAATGGGTATTCGAATTACGCTACACCATCCGCACACACAGCTGGTGTTTGCTGAGGAGGGTGTATTGATATGGCCGATCGAGTAATATTTCACGTAGATGCAAATTCGGCCTTTTTAAGTTGGACGGCGGCTTATAAGATTAAAGTTCTTGGAGAAACTTTAGATATTCGTGAAGTTCCATCCGTTGTGGCGGGTGATAAGGCATCCCGCCATTCCATCGTTCTGGCAAAAAGTGCACCTGCTAAGAAATATGGCATACAGACCGGTGAACCGCTCTTTCAAGCACTGGAAAAATGCCCTGATCTGGTGGTTGTACCGCCGGACTACGAATTGTATGTAGAAGCCAGTCGTCACTTTGTACAGATGCTGCGCCAATTCAGCCCAATTGTGGAGCAGTATTCTATCGATGAAGCCTGGGTGGATATGACCGGAACAGAGCGACTTTGGGGCGCACCTCGGCTGGCTGCAGAAAAAATGCGCCAGCGGATTTGGGAAGAGCTGGGTTTTACGGTCAATGTGGGTATCTCTTCCAATAAACTGCTTGCTAAAATGGCGGGAGATTTCGAAAAGCCAAACAAGGTTCATACACTTTTTCCGGAAGAGGTGCCGGAAAAGTTTTGGCCATTACCGGTGCGAGATCTGTTCCTGGTAGGAGCAGCAACCGAGCGGAAATTGCATACGATGGGCATTCGTACTATTGGAGATCTGGCCCATGCAGACTACATGGTACTGCGAAAGCGCCTTGGAAAGCATGGTGAAACGATCTGGCACTTTGCCAATGGCCGTAATGCCGATGCAGTAGTTTCTGCACCGACTGAAAACAAAGGATATGGAAATTCAACAACAACTGCCCATGACGTAGAAACCACCGAGCAAGCGCACCGAATTTTACTGAGTTTATGTGAAACGGTTGCCACCCGTATGCGTAAAGACGGAAAATGCGGCGCTTGTATTAGTGTACATCTTCGGACCAATGAATTCCATAATTTCTCCCATCAGGCCATGCTGAATGGTGCCACCAACATTACCGGCGAATTATTCGAGTCAGCTTGCCGTATCTTTGATGAAGCATGGGATGGCGCAACACCTTTGCGTCAGTTGGGCGTTCAAGTTACCCGTCTTTCCAACGAACCTTATCAGCAGTTTGACTTTTTCTCCGGCTTAACCCCGGTTCAATATGAAAAAAAGCTGAAACTGGATGAAACCGTAGATGCTTTGCGGGATAAATTCGGTGAAGATGTGATATGCCGTGCCAAATTTGCCAACAAGCCCGGAGAGCATATGATGGGCGGTCTGGATAAAGCTCGTCGCACCGGTGTCACAAAACCAATTCCTGATGAATTTTAGGGTAGAAACCTTGCTGTAAATCGTGTATAATATCCACAATTAGCAGAAAGGGCGTGAGTCGTATGATCATCCTGATCGCAGGTGCATCCCACACCGGAAAAACGCTTTTAGCACAAAAATTACTGGAAAAGTATCATTATCCATACCTTTCCATCGATCATTTGAAAATGGGCCTGATCCGCAGTGGAAATACGGATTTAACTGTCTATGATGATCAGACCTTGACGGATTTCCTATGGCCCATCATCCGGGAAATGATCAAAACTGCCATCGAAAATGGTCAAAACCTGATCGTTGAGGGGTGTTATATTCCCTTCGACTGGGCTGAATCTTTTGATAAGTCTTATCGTAGCTCCATTGTGGCATTCTGGCTGATCATGACGGAGGGATATATCCAAAAGCACTTCGACCAGATCCTTCGCCATGGATGCGATATTGAGCGCCGCTTGGACGAAAGTGACCTTACACCACAATGGCTGATTGAGGAAAACACCATTAATCTGAAAAATTGTAAAAAATACGACTGTAATTACATTTTGATCGATCGTGAATATGAGGTGGGAGATATACAATGGCTTACGTAACATTCTACAATAAGGATCCCAATGCCCCAAAACCCAATATGCCGGCCCATCTGGGTTCAAACTGCATCATCACCTGCGGCGGCAAGCTGCTGCTGGAAAAGCGGGTGGACTCTGATACATGGGGACTTGTGGGCGGCGGATGTAAAAAGTGGGAAGAGCCAGCTCAGGCCATGTCCCGTGAAGTCTACGAAGAGCTGGGCTGGCGCATCAAGCCGAATGAATTTAAAAAACTGAAGGTCTATGGTGAGCCCGGCAGAATCGCAGCCTTCCGTGACGGCAGTATTTGGCGCATGGTCATCGTGGTATTCGCTCTTGAGCTGGTTGAAGAACGCCCCTTCCGCATTAGTAATGAATCAAAGGAAGCCCGTTTCTTCACAAAAGAAGAGTTGGGGGATATCGAAATTGCGGTAACCCATCGGGATATTGTAGACGAGTGTTTTCTACAGATTTAATACGATAAAATTTCCTGTATCCCATGCATAGGAATGTGAACGATTATTCAA
>JAZQUJ010000153.1:0-28040 GCA_045631245.1 Bianqueaceae bacterium | reverse complement strand
ATTGCGAAGAATTTGATTGCAGCTGTAAAAGAGGATATTGCTACTCCATTTACTCGAAGTTTATATGAGGCTTTTGGTTCTCGTACTAAGCAGCTTGAGAAGAGAAGCCAGGAAGTTTGTGATTGAAAAGTATGTGTTATAATTGATTCGTTACTTAACTTAGCAGTAAAAAACGCAGCCAGAGAGTGTGGCTGCGTTTTTTAGTGTATTTATTTACATGTAAACGCTAGGATAAATCTATAGACAGAATGATTTCAATATACTATAATCAAAATGTAATAAAAAATATAATGAAGGAATTTCCTTCCGACAATATAATAAGCTCAGAATACTGAATCTTTCCTCGACTGAGGAGGTGTGATTCATGGCAAAGTGGTATCAGTGGTCATATATTGCAGCAAAGAACGGAGAAAGCAAATGAATATTCAAAATAGTCGAAAAACCCCCATTATGGGATGGGCTTCATGGAACCGATTTCGAACCGATATTTCAGAAAGCAGAATGAAGGCTCAGGCGGATGCCTTAATTTCCACCGGACTGGCTCAATGCGGTTATGAATATTTCAACATGGATGATGGTTTTTTCGGAGGCCGAGGAGAAGACGGGCGATTACAATTTCATAAGAAAAGATTCCCTAATGGTATCAAGGTAGTTGCCGACTATGCTCATTCTCTTGGACTGAAAGCCGGAATTTATTCGGAAGGCGGAAAAAACACCTGCGCTTTTTATTGGGATAATGAAGGTGAGAATGGAGTCGATGTAGGTCTTTACGGCTATGAAGAACAGGATCTGAAAATGTTTCTGGAAGAATACGGCTTTGATTTCATCAAAATCGATTGGTGCGGTGGTCAAAAGCTAGGACTAGACGAACAGGAACAGTATACGAAGATCGCAAAGATCATAGATGAAATCAGAACGCGGACGGGAAGATGCATTGTGTTTAACATTTGCAGATGGCAGTTCCCTGGCGAATGGGCTACCAAAATTGCAGATTCTTGGCGCACCGGTGCGGATATTAACCCGACTTTTGAGTCAGTGGTATATCAGCTGGATAACATTCGTTCCTTGGCGCGGTTTACTTCTCCGGGACACGTAAATGATTTGGACATGATGCAGTTGGGAAATGGTTTAAGTTATGAAGAAGAAAAAAGCCATTTTGCCATGTGGTGTATGATGTCCACTCCTCTGATGATTGGCTGTGATTTAACTGAAATTCCGCAAAGCACCCTTGAGATTCTGAAGAATGAAGAGTTGATTGCTCTCGATCAGGATCCGGCATGTCTTCAAGCCTATGTCGCAAAAGAGATCAAAAATGATGAAGGAATTGTAGTAGGTGAGGTCTGGATCAAAAATCTTGGCTGCGATAATTCCTGTGAAAAAGCCATTGCGTTTTTCAACAGAAGTGAGGATACCGTGAATTTTAATATCACGTTGGCCGATGTTGGATTGGCAGGGGAAGTGCTGAATGTCAGAGATCTTTGGGAACATACTGATATTTCTATGGATGAAATCCTCGATGTGACTGTGGATCAACATGCGACAAAGGTATATCGAGTGAAAACCACGCAGTGTATTCCGGTGGAGAATAAAGATGATTTGGATGATGCTGTATTGAATGAAGTTAAGAAAGCTTCATATAAGGATCTTACATTACTTCTCGAGAATGGCGGCAAACTGATCGATGTACGAACTCAAGAGGAATATAACAGATACCATCTTGAAGGGGCTGTCAATTTGCCTTATGATCATTCCCATGGACTTATGCGTAAAGCAAATCCCGATAAAAATCAGACTTTGATCGTATATTGTTCTGCAGGAAAAAGAAGTGTTCAAGCGAGAAACCTTCTTGTGTACTTGGGATACAAAAATGTATATATTCTTACTGATCACGAGAGTGTTTTGCTCGATCGGATGTAACCTGATTTGTTGCACCTAAGGATTGAGATATGCTATAATGAGCATAATAAATTATAGATCGTGAATAATTGAAAGTAAGATCGATATAAAGGAGATGGGCGATATGAAAGAAAAAATCAAAGCTAAAGTAGAGGAATTGGCGGAGCGTCTATTTGATTTTTATGATGCTGATTGGGGATGGCGTGAAAAGCTGATGGTGACTGGTATTGCTGCCGGAGCAGGTTTAATGCTTGGTATGATCCTGGCATCGATCTGCAAAGGTTCCAAGAAAAAGGAAATTGAAAAACAGGCAGAAATGATCGTGGAAGAAGCCTGATGGGAACATCAAAAAAAGGCGAATCATCTTGCACCAAAGTGTTGCAGGATGGTTCGTCTTTTTGATTTAGGCGTATCAAGATCAACGCTTGATCAGTAAGCAGGTCAAGTCATTGACATTGGTACCGGTGGGGCCGGTCATAATCAGAGCATCCACGGCGCCTAAAGCATGGTAGGCATCATTATTACGAAGAAAATCGTCGATATCAATGTCGTGAGATCGAAGTGCTGCAGCGGTTGCTCCGGTGACGATGCCGCCCGCTGCATCGGTGGGGCCATCGGTTCCATCGGAGCCAAGGGAAAAGACAAGGGTGTTTTCCAAACCATCGATTCCCTTAGCTGCGGCTAAAGCAATCTCCTGATTGCGGCCACCCAGCCCTGTACCGGTAAGATGCACCACGGTCTCGCCGCCGGCGATAAAAGCTAACGATTCTTTTGTGTCGGTATGATACGCAGCGATGGAGGCAAGGAAGCTGCCGGCATCGCGGGCTTCACAAGAGAGACTGGAAGTGAGAACGGTGGGCTTGTAGCCTAAAGAAATACAGATTTCGGAAGCGGCGGCACAGAGCTGACGTACCGAACCGGTAACATGAGTTTCCACATTGGTCAGCTCTTTGGGCGTTTCTTCCGCCAGTAAGGAGAGGGCCTGATCAGAAAGCTGTAGGTTGTATTTAGCAGCAATGGCCAAGGCTTGTTCGGCAGTGGAACTATCGGGATAGGCCGGGCCGGAAGCAATCATGTCCAAAGGATCGCCAATGATATCGGAGAGAACCACAGAGAAGACGCGGGCAGGGGCACAAAGCTGGGCAAACTTGCCGCCTTTAACGGCGGAGAGGCGCTTACGCAGGGTGTTCATTTCCACGATGTCCGCCCCGCAGGCTAAAAGCTGGCGGGTGATATCATCCATTTCTTGGGCAGATACCAGAGGCTTTTCAAACAGAGCAGAGCCGCCGCCGGAAAGCAGAAACAGGACCAGATCCTCTTCTGTAAGGGAAGTTACCAGATCAATGGCCTCTTGAGTGGAGGAATAAGAATCAACATCGGGAACAGGATGACCGGCTTCGCGGATCATAAGAGTACCGATAGGTCCTTGAGAGTGGTCATGCTTAGTAATAACAATGCCGGAGAAAATGCGCTCCTGCAGAACATCATAAGCTGCTTTGGACATCTGCCAAGCCGCTTTGCCGGCTGCTACCAATATCAAACGCCCAGAAACAGGGGGGAGTTTGGCGAGTGCTTTTTGCACCGCCGTGTCGGGAAGGGCAGCCTCAAGGGCTTTGTTTATAATCAGTTTAGAATCGGATAGTATACTCATATATGATACCTCAAAATCGACAGAACTATGAAGATATTGTATCATGAAAGTAAAAAGATGTCACCGATTGAATGCAAAATCTGATAGAATATGATACAATATTGAATAAACAATGAAATGAAGGGGTGGATCCAATGAAAGCTTATGAAGTAATGAATCTTTTGTACGGTTATGGCGCAGATGCCGATTATTCCAATACCTGTGATACATTGAAGGCAGGCAATCCTGACAACGAGGTAACAAAGGTAGCTGTGTCGATGTTTGCTACCATTGGTGTGGTCAAGGCTGCAAAGGAGTGGGGTGCACAGCTTTTGATTGTTCATGAGCCAACATATTATAATCACATGGATCATCATTCCGATGAAAAAATAGAATGTGAAAAAAGAGCCTTTTTAGAAAACTCCGGTTTGGCGATCTATCGTTTTCACGATCATCCCCATTATAACCATCCGGATTTGATTGCGGTAGGCGAGTGGAAATACATGGGATTTGAGGGAGAAACGATTTACGGTGATCTGTTTGGTCATTCTGAATTTGTTCTGAAAGAGCCTATGGCACCGGTTGAGATCGCAAAACAAATCGAAAGTAAACTGGGAATCAAGCATGTTCGCATTTGTGGCAATCGTAATACACCTGTGACAAAAATGAGTGGAATGTTCGGCACACCGGGAAATGTATTTGAAAAACTGAAAGCAGAGGAAACTGAGGTGGTGCTGACCGGTGAAGCCTGTGAATGGATGCTGGGCGAGTACGCAAGAGATGCTGCCGATTTGGGCTATGCCAAAACCTTGATGATCCTGGGGCATATCGGCTCGGAACGTGACGGTATGGTATATGTTTCGGAAGTGCTGGCCGACAGATGTCCCGAACTTAAAGTGAAATATTTTGAATGCGGTGAAGTATACACCTACACTGATAGCGAATAAATCCATATCAAATACAGAGGATGAAAAGATGAAAATTTTGAATTTTGGGTCGCTGAATCTTGATTATGTATATCAGGTTGAACACATGGTAAAACCGGGGGAAACCCTTCTAAGTGCAGACCGAAAGGTATTTTGTGGCGGCAAGGGTTTGAATCAGTCTATTGCACTGGCAAGGGCCGGAGCGCAGGTATACCATGCCGGTTTAGTTGGGCCTGAAGGCAGTATGCTGATCGATATTTTAAAAGAAGCCGGCGTTAACGTGGATTTGGTGGGACAAATCGAAGAGGCTACCGGTCATGCCATGATCCAGGTGGATCCCAGCGGTCAAAATTGTATCCTTTTGTATGGGGGAGCGAATCAGAAAATTGACATCGCTATGGTGGATGAGGTTTTGGCGCAGTTCGAAGCTGGTGATGTGTTGGTACTGCAGAACGAGATCAGCAGTTTGGGTTATATTATAGAGAAGGCTTTTGAAAAGGGCATGCAGATCGTGCTGAATCCTTCACCGTGGAATGAAGGGTTGAAGGCGATCGATCTTGATCAGATCACTTTGATCATGTGTAATGAAATCGAAGGTAGTGAGATGACCGGTGAGCAAGAGCCGGAGAAAATTCTGGATGTGTTGAAGGGCAAACAGGTGGTTTTGACTCTGGGTTCCGAGGGAGCCTGGTATCAGACAGCTGAGGGGAAACGCTATTTTCAGGAGGCGTTTTCGGTAAAGGCGGTGGATACCACCGGAGCCGGTGATACCTTTACCGGGTATTTTGTGGATAACTGGAGCCAAGGCGAGGCTGCTCCTCTGTGCCTGGGGCGTGCGGCCAGGGCAGCGGCTATATCGGTTTCCCGCCCCGGGGCGGCGGTTTCAATTCCGGTAAAAGATGAAGTGTATGGAGAGTGGAAAAAGTAATGGGTAAGGTTGCAATCGTAACAGATAGTAATAGCGGTATTACGCAGGCTAAGGCGAAGGAATTGGGGGTATATGTGCTGCCCATGCCCTTTTATATCGATGGACAGTTGTATTATGAAGATATTACGCTGACTCAGGAAGAGTTTTACGAGAAGCTTGGAAATGAGGCAGAAATCAGCACTTCCCAGCCGGCACCGGGCGATGTGCTGGATCTGTGGGAGAAGCTTTTGAAAAGCTATGATGAAATCGTGTATATTCCCATGTCCAGCGGCCTCAGCAGTTCCTGTGAAACGGCGATCATGCTGGCGCAGGAGTTTGAGGGGCGCGTGCAGGTGGTGGACAATAAGCGAATTTCGGTGACTCTGTTCCAGTCGGTGGTAGATGCTTTAGAAATGGCGGCAGTGGGAACCGGCGCAGCGGATATTAAGCAGCGTCTGGAGGAAACAGCGCTGGATTCCAGTATTTACATTACCGTGGAAAATTTGAAATATCTGAAAAAAGGCGGACGAATCACCCCGGCGGCTGCGGCCTTGGGTACTGTGCTGAATTTAAAACCCGTGCTGACCATTCAGGGTGCTAAGCTGGATGCGTACACTAAGGTGCGTGGAATGAAGCTGGCGCGCAAAGCCATGATCGATGCAATGAAGAAAGATTTGGATACGCGTTTTGCTCAGCTGTATCAAAAGGGAGAAATACGCCTGGAAATTGCTTACAGCGGAACCGATGTGGAACTGGCGAAGGATTGGCAGAGGCAGTTATCGGATGCATTTCCCGGACATACCTTCGATATGTCACCTCTTTCGCTGAGTGTATCCTGTCATATTGGTCCCGGAGCCTTGGCGATTGCCTGTACAAGAAAAGTTAATCGAGTTAAATAAAAAGTCTCCGTCGGCGTTTTGTTTTCGCTGACGGAGATTTTTTTTTGTGTTGTAAGCAGTTTCAGTAAGATGTGTGAAGTGGTTATAACAGGACGGCACCGAAATAGGTTACGGTATTGGGCCCGTTGTTATACTTGATTCCGGCGGCCTCGGCCAAAAGGTGTACATCAAAACCATAGCCTTCCAGTGAGTGGAACATCGACTCAGGATAGCGGCAGGGAGCATCGGGGTAGGTACAGGTGCCGCAGCGTTTACAGCCGGCCAGGGCCATCAACAAATAGCGGGAAGCGGCAGAGGACGAAGTCAACAAAGAAGGTAGCTGAGTTTGCAGCTGAGTCACCAGATCCTTAAAAGCAGCGGCGCCCTCCATCATACCCTCGTAATCGAAGGAGTCTTCCAGCTCTGTCTTCAAAGAGAACAGGATCATGGTGTCAAAGCTTTCGACGCGCTGGCGGCACTCTTCTAAAGTGCCCACAGCGGGCGGACAGGACCAGGACTTTCCGTAACAACGGCATTGATCGGTGGCGCAGATGTCACGAATCTCGGGATAATATGTTAATTCATTGATATTCAGCAATCCTTGCTGAGTAAAGCCAAGACGATCGAGCAGATCGCAAACCTGAGTAACAGGAATCATGATGAAACCTCCTTGCAAATTCGGTTATCCTTATTATACCAGACTTTGTTCGTTTTGGGGAGACAAAATGTATATGACTTTATACTGTACTTTTCTGGCGAAAACTGTTATAATAATGCGCGCAAGCGGAGTAGGAAGAAGTGGTATGAAATTGGATCAGCGCTTCGCAGCAAAGAAAAATCGGAGAGTGTTATTATGTGGATATTATTTGTAATTCTGGTACTGGGTGGTGCAGGCGCCGCTGTGACGGTATCGGAAAAGAAACGTCAGGAGAAACGCCGCCAAATGGCGGAAGAAAGACGAAAAAAACGTGAGGAAGCGCTGGCTAAGGCGAGAGAGGCAAGTAAAGTTGCTTTTGAACACGTGCCTCACGAGGAAGATCATGGAGAAGAACTGGATGTGGGAGAGCCTCCGGTTTATCAGCCGACCGTTGAAGAAGAGCCGGACGTGCATTCAGAAATGGAGAAAACTCAGGTATATGATCCAGGCATGAAGTCTGAAGATGAACCGCTGAGCGGTGATACCAAGGTAATGCCGGTAAAGCTGGGGGAAGAGGATCAATCCGAACCGACTTGGGTGGAACCTACGACAGATATTCCTCAGCCTTTGGAGCATGCTCGTACCTTTGTGGTGGATGAGAATGCGCTGGATGTGCTCACCGGTAAGTTTGATTACATTTCGGAAGAGATGGAAGAAAAAGAGGAAAAACGCAGACAGCGACAGGAAAAGAAAGAACAGCAGAGACAGCTGAAGGAAAAAAAGAAAAAAGATACTAGCAATAAGCAAGAGCCTAAAGAAGAGAAAACCAGTGTGTGGGCTGTTCTTGGTTGGGTGTTGGGAGCGATCGGCTGCTTAGGGGCCGTTGTTGTGTTTGGTTATTATATGTTAAAGCCGACTCAGGAGAGTGAGCCGACTTATACCGAGGTGGAAAGTTCTGTAACTGTTACCGAGGAGTCGGAGAGCGAGAGCGATACCAAAGCCCAGGAACAAGAACAGGAACAAAATCAGGAAGAAAGCAGCAATGTGGAAGAGATAACAACTCCCGTTGCGGCGATTCTGAGTGAGGTGCCTCATGCAGTGGCAGCTACCCAGCCCGCTAACTGGGGTATGACCTGGGAAGTGTTTGGAAAAGAGAATGAAGTACTGAATGGCTTTGACCGTGTGGATGATATCAGCTTTGCAGATGCGAATCCGTATTTTGCTCTGCCTGGTATTGCTACATTTCGCGGCAATAATTTCCGCGACAGCGGTTCCTATGGCACGGTGAGCTTAAACAATAAGACTTTTTCCGACAGAGTTTGGACCCAGTATTCGGCTTCGATTCCCACCAGCGATGGTGAGAGTGCTTGGACGGGAAGCGGTTGGACTGGTCAGCCTCTGGTAGTACAGTGGGATGAAGTGACCAAGCAGCATATGGATCTGTATGACAGTGCCAAGGCGAAGGAAGGCTTGGTCGAGGTGATCTATGCGACGCTGGATGGTACGATCTATTTTATGGATCTGGAGACTGGTGAATATACCCGTGATTCGTTGTACTTGGGTATGACCTTTAAGGGTTCCGGTGCGTTGGATCCTCGTGGATATCCGTTAATGTATGTGGGTTCCGGTGACTTTACCGCGGAAGGGCGCAGTCCTCGTATGTATGTGATTAGCCTGATCGATGGAACGGTGCTGTATGAATATGGCTGGGATGATCCGGTGGCACAGCGTGCATGGTGTTCCTTTGACTCTTCACCGTTGGTGGATGCGGAAACGGATACCTTGATCTGGCCTGGTGAGAATGGTGTATTGTATAGCATTAAACTGAACACGATGTATGATGCAGTGACCGGTGCGATTTCGGTTGATCCGGAGCTGACGGCGCGTACCCGTTATGCATCGGAACGTTCTAATGCCGATACTTATTGGCTGGGTTATGAGGCCAGCATTAGTGTGATCGACCGATATGCATACCTGTCCGAAAACGGCGGCATGTTCTATTGTATCGATCTGGACACCATGGAGTTGGTTTGGGCTCAGGATACGAAGGATGATTCCAACTCCACTCCGGTTATTGAGTATGATGAGGAAACAGGTCGGGCTTATATTTACACAGCTCCGTCCCTGCACTGGACTGCTGAAGGTGGCTGGGGCAGCATCTCCATTTACAAGCTGGATGCCGTTACCGGTGAGATTCTGTGGCAGAAGGAATATGAGTGTGGTACCGAAGATGGCGTGTCCGGCGGTGTACAGGCAACGCCTGTGATCGGTAAGAAGGGTACCAACCTGGAGAATCTGATCATTTATCCCATTGCCCGTATTCCGGATATGTGGGGCGGTGCGATGATCGCTTTCGATAAGGAGACCGGCAACGAGGTTTGGCGCTGGGATATGGATTATTACACCTGGAGTTCTCCGGTGGCCGTTTACAATGAAAACGGTGAGGGATATTTGGTATCCTTTGACTCTCAGGGTGGCGGTTTCCTGTTGGATGGAGCTACCGGTACTGTTTTGGATACCACCGATGTGGGATCGCTGGTGGAGGCCAGCCCGATTGTGTATAACAATCGAATCGTGGTGGGTACCCGCGGCGAACTAATTATTGGTATGGATTTACAGTAAAAGAATAAGAACAATAAGTAAAGGCTCCGAGCAGAATTATTACGCAGATAGTAGTTGCGTGGCAATTCTGGTCGGAGCTTTTTGTTTGAAGGAATTAAGATGAAGGATAAAACAAAAGCACCTGCTGAATCTCAACAGGTACTTTACTTAGCAGGGGCAACAAGAGTCGAACTCGTATCGACGGTTTTGGAGACCGCTGTTCTACCATTGAACTATGCCCCTTTGCTTAACGCTCATATATCTTACCTCATTTTATACACAATGTCAAGAGAAAAAGTAAAATTTGTTGAAAAGTATTTATGTTTGTGGTAGAATATCCAGTATGTATACTGCCGTGATTAGACGAATTCGTAAAAGAGATGGAAAACGCAGGCAGTTGAATAATGATTACAGTTACCTTTATAAGGAGGAGACGCGATGGAAATTAAGGAAGCCGCCATAAAGCTGGTGGAGAGCAGCATTGAAAAACTGGTTCTCAGCAGCCCTAAAAGTAAGAGCAGTGTTTATCGCAAGATGACGGTACGCCCGCTTCTCATCCAAAAGCAGAATATGTATCAGCTGGAGCGCTTTACCGAAAAGCAGGCTTTTCAGGAGAACATTAAGCCGGAGGAACTGGTGGACGCACTGGTGAAGAGCCTTACGGAAGAATTTTCACAGCTGGATGGATGGAGCCGTAAAGGTACCCATCTGATCAAAGTTTCAAAAAAAGGTAAGGTATTATATAAAGAAAAGATCGAGGCAAAGGAGAGTGCTCCCGGTGCAGACTGTGCCGATTGCCAGCCCGCTGCTAAGCAGGTCGACGACCTTTTCAAACCTCAGAACCGTCAGAAGAAATATCTGTTGGAGGCAAAAGATGCTCCGCAGCCGCTGGTGGATCTGGGTGTGGTCACCAAGGAAGGCAAGGTGGTGGCCTCTCGCTATGACAAATATAAACAGATCAATCGCTTTATCGAAATGATCGACAATGGTATTGGGCCGCGGGTAAAACGACTGAATATCATTGATTTTGGCTGTGGCAAATCCTACTTGACCTTCGTGCTCTATCACTATCTGGTGAATGTACGAGGCATCGATGCCCATGTGGTGGGGCTGGATCTGAAGGCTGATGTAATTGCCAAATGCAATGAGATCGCCAAACGCTATGGCTATAAAAATTTGCAGTTTGAAGTGGGCGATGTGAATGGCTATAAAGCTGATTTTCAGGTGGACATGGTGATTACTCTGCATGCCTGTGATACCGCCACCGATTTTGCATTGTTTAACGCGATCCAGTGGAATACACCTCGCATTTACAGTGTGCCCTGCTGCCAGCATGAGCTGGGCGGACAGATGAAGCGACAGACTGCCGGCAGCCTTACGGAATATGGCCTGATCAAAGAGCGCTTTGCCGCGCTTCTCACCGATGCCCTGCGGGCGGACCTGCTGAAAGCTCAGGGATATCAAGTGGACTTGCTGGAATTTGTGGACATGGAACATTCACCCAAAAACCTGCTCATCCGGGCCGTGAAGGAGACGGGAGCGTTTTCTGCGCCGGGCGCAGGGGCTGACAGCCAAAGCGCGCGCAGCGCGAAGAGTCGGGTGGAGGAAGCCATGGCCGAGTATAACATAAAGCCGACCCTATATCATCTTTTGTACGGAGAGGGCAGCCAGGAATGAATCGATTTGTAAGAGATAAAAAGCTTTCGGTGCCGGAGCTGACGGCGATCTATACGTCGCCGGCTTTTGAACAGAAGTTTACCTACTCAGGTAACGATCTGGGTGCCAATTATACGCCAAGCGAGACCACTTGGAAGCTGTGGTCACCGGTGGCGGATCAGGTTGTGCTGAAGCTGTATGCCACGGGCAGCGATGAGGAAAAGGGCGCACGGCCACTGGGCAGTTTTCATATGGATCCGCCCAATAAGTCGGGCGTGTGGCGGCTGACGCTGGTGGGTGATTATCGCAATGTGTATTACACCTACGAGGTAACAGCGCTGGGGAAGACCCATGAGACCATGGATCTGTATGCCAAAGCGGCGGGTGTGAACGGTAAGCGCAGCATGGTGGTGGATCTGACTAAGACCAATCCGAAAGGATGGGAAACGGATCATTATCATTTTGATAAGCCCTCCACTCAGGCGATTATTTGGGAAGTACATGTTAGGGATTTTTCTTATTCAGAAAGTTCCGGCATGAAGCATAGAGGTAAGTTCCTGGCCTTTACCGAAACAGGAACAACGGTAAATAACGATGGGATCCATCCCACCGGTGTGGACTATTTAAAGCAGCTGGGCGTGACCCATGTGCATTTACTTCCGGTGGCTGATTATGCCACGGTGGATGAGGCCCACCCCCGTAAAGAGCAGTTCAACTGGGGCTATGACCCGCTGAACTATAATGTGCCGGAGGGTTCCTATGCGACAAATCCCTATGATGGTAATGTACGCATTAAGGAAATGAAGGAAATGGTACTGGCTCTGCACAAGGCGGGTATTGGTGTGATCATGGATGTGGTATACAACCATACCTATTATACGGAGGAGTCCTGGTTCCAGAAAACCGTACCCTATTATTATCATAGAACCATGCCGGACGGACGCTTTGGCGATGCTTCCGGCTGTGGCAACGAGACTGCATCGGAGCGGTCGATGGTGCGCAAATACATCATTGATTCGCTGAAATACTGGGCTACGGAGTATCATATCGATGGTTTTCGTTTTGACCTGATGGGTGTGCACGATGTGGACACTATGAACGAGATCCGCAAAGAACTGGACAAACTGCCTCACGGAATGAACCTGCTCACCTATGGTGAGCCCTGGTCGGCTCTGCCCACCTGTATGCCGGAGCCTTTTATTCCGGCGAATAAATGGAATGCAGATAAGCTGAATCGGCGGATCGCTATTTTTAACGATGAGACCCGTGACAGCATTAAAGGCAGTACCTTTGATGTCAAGCACAGTGGTTTTGTGAATGGCGGCAGTGGGTTGGAGGATGATTTGGAATGGGCGATCCGTGCTCATTGCGGTCCGGAGGAGCGATTAAAGGCTCCTACGCAGACCATTACCTATGTGTCTGCTCACGATAACTATACCCTGTGGGATAAGATCACCGAAACGGTGCATGGTGACGATTCCGGCTACGATTGTCCGGAGCTGATCCGATTAGCGGTGAACAAAATGGCGGCAGCCATTGTGCTGACGTCGCAGGGAATTCCGTTTTTCCAAGCAGGAGAAGAGTTTGGGCGTACCAAGTACGGCGATCACAATAGTTACAAATCGGCCAGCAAGATCAACGCACTGGATTGGACACGAACCATTACCTTTGCAGAACTGCTGAATTATTATAAAGGTCTGATCAAAATCCGCAAGAGCTTTACACCCTTCTCGGAAAAGTCCGATCACAGTGCTAGGAGAATTCACTTTACCACTTTAAAGGAATATCAGGTGGCTTATACGCTGGAGGGTACTGTGGATGGGGAACCGGCCATGGCAGCGGTTTGTTTTAATGCAGGTCCTGTGAGCCGAAATATTGATCTGGTGACTTGGCCTGGTAAAAAAGTACCTGAGGAGTGGCAGATCGTGGCCAATGAGGCGGTGGCCGGTGTGCGGCCGTTGTCGGAGGTGACGGGCGGTACGCTGAGGGTATACACTCGCGGAGTGCTGATCGCTTTTTCTAAGGAGAAAAAAACCATGTAATAAACATCTGAGGCGAAAGCCTTGGAAAGGAGATACAATATGATTTCTAAAAAAATGAGTGACATGGCTAAAAATGGTTCTGCCATCCGTGCTATGTTTGAAGAAGGCAAGAAAATGGCTGCTCTGTACGGCAAAGAAAACGTATATGATTTTTCATTGGGTAACCCAAATACTCCGCCTCCGGAGAGCGTGCGTGAGGCTGCCATTGCAATTCTGCAGGAAGAAAGCCCGATTTTCCTTCATGGCTATATGAGCAACACTGGTTATGAAGATGTGCGTGACACCATTGCTGCCAGTTTGAATGAAAAGCATGGTACGAACTATAATCGAAACAACTTGATCATGACTGTGGGTGCGGCCGGTTCTTTAAATGTGGCTTTAAAGACTATTTTGAACCCCGGTGATGAAGTGGTGCTGCTTGCTCCCTTCTTCGGTGAGTATAAGAATTACATTAGCAACTTCGATGGTGTATCCGTTGTGGTGGAACCTGATTATACCGCTTTTTCCATCAACTTCGAAGATCTGGAAAAGAAGCTGACTGAAAAGACCAAGGCGTTGATCATCAACAGCCCCAACAATCCCACCGGTGCCATCTATCCGGAAGAGGATTTGAAAAAGCTGGCTGATCTGCTGCGCAGCAAACAAAAAGAGTACGGCCACGCCATTTATTTGATCTCCGATGAACCTTACCGTGAGATCGTGTTTGGCGGTCAGACCGTACCCTATCTGCCTAACTTCTATGAAAATACCTTTGTGGGTTATTCCTATAGCAAATCTCTGTCATTGCCCGGTGAGCGTATTGGTTACCTGGTGATCCATTCTGAGATGGAAGATTTCGAAGAGACCCTTGGCGCCGCTTCTGTCGCTAACCGTATTTTGGGCTTTGTAAACGCTCCCTCGCTGTTTCAGCGTGTGATCGGCCGCTGTGTAGATGAGGTATCGGACATGACCATCTATCGCGAGAATAAGGAGATCCTGTATAAGGAGCTGACTGCAATGGGTTATGAAATGGTGGAGCCCCAGGGTGCATTCTACATGTTCCCGAAATCTCCCGTGGCCGATGAGAAGGTATTCTGTGAGGCGGCCAAGAAATATCATATTTTGATCGTACCCGGCAGCACCTTTGCCTGCCCCGGTTACTTCCGTCTGGCTTTCTGCGTAGCCAAGGAGACTGTGGTTAATTCGTTGGAAGGCTTCCGTCAGCTGGCGCTGGAGTTTGGCTTGACTCCGAAGGAACAGTAAGTTTGGGCGAGACTCCCAGCAGAGGACGCAATAATTGGGTGAGTAACTGAGAAAAGGTGGCTGTATCGGCATCGGCACCGGCGACCAGCGGGAGCCGGGTGATTTCGGTATCGCCATCATAATAAATGATCTCGCCCACTGTATCGCCCGATTTGATGGGCAGGGAAAGTGTATCGTGATATACAATTTCAGAGCGTAAGGCATCGCTGTTTATGGCGGTGCCTTTTTTAGTTAGAACATTGACATTGCCATCGACCAGCACCGGCAGGCTGCTTACATTGCTGCCGGACAGAGGCAGATCATCGATGTGCTGACCGTGGGTCTCGAGCTGCAAAAAATCATAATTGGCAAAGCCATAGTTCAGCAGGGCGGTGATCTCGGCACTGCGGATCTCCTTAGTGTCGGCTCCCATGACTACAGCAATGAGGCTCAAATTATCCCGGGTGGCAGTGGCGGACAGGGAGTATCGGGCCAGGCGGGTGTAGCCGGTTTTTAAACCAGTCATGCCTTCATAGCTTTGGATCAGTTTGTTGGTGTTGGCCATGTCGGTTTCACCGGACCCCTTTTTCCACTGGTGGGGCATCATTTCATGCCAGGTGGTGGTGTATTCGATGACCTCGGGAAAGTTTATGATCAGCTGCTTCGACATGAGGGCGATATCATGGGCGCTGGTCATATGACCGTCGGCATCAAGGCCGCAGGGATTGACGAAGTGGGTGTCCTTCATGCCCAGTTCGGTAGCCCTCTGATTCATGAGCTGCACGAAGCCATCTTGACTGCCGCCTATGTATTCCGCTGTGGCAATGGCTGCATCGTTGCCGGAGGCGATGCACATACCTTTGATGAGGTTTCGCAGGCTGATCTGCTCGCCTTCTTCCAATAAAATGGTGGAGCCGCCGTAGCCAGCAGCATTTTTGCTGACGGTGACCATGTCGTCCAGGGTGGCGCGGCCCTGCTGAACGGCCTCGTAGGCCAGCAGGATCGTCATGATCTTGGTAACACTGGCGGGGCGTAGCTGGGTGTGACTGCCCTGTTCATACAGGATCGTGCCGGTGTGGGCTTCCATAAGGATAGCACCGGGTGACTGGATGCCTAAATCGACAGCGCCGGAAGAAGGGGCTTCGGAAGAAGCGGAGGACGAGGTGGAAGTGGCCGGTGTTTCATCGGCCAGGATCGAAAGAGGAAATGCAAAAAGACTAAGAGTTAGAAGAGTAGAGAGGAAACAAGCCAGATATTTTTTCATGTTTGATTCTCCGATTGATTTATAATCATTATAAGAGGCTTTGGAGAATTTTATGATAAAGCCAGAAACTAAATCGGTTGACTTTCCTTTTTGGCAATGGTAAGATAACGGAAGATATAATTCGTGTGACCTTTCAAATTTGCAACAAATTTCGCGCTTCGAAAGGAGATCTGTATATGAGTAATCGTAAAAATTGGCCTCTGGCCCTGTCTGTTGGTCCTGCTGTAATCATTGATGACGAAAAATTGGACGCTTTGGCTGCGGCCGGCATTAATCAGGTGGAACTATCCTCCGGTGCCTGGGAACCTTATATTGAAAAACTGGATTTTGTGAACAACTCGGTGGCAATTGCGGAAAATGCCAAGGCTCATGGGGTGTCGATCACCTCGATCCACCTGCCCTTTGCGCCCTTCAATGAAATCGATCCCGCCTACGAAAAATGTCGTGAAATGTTTATGGAAGTGCAGAAGACTCTGATGGAAGCAGCTGCTAAAGCCGGCATTCCCATTGCTGTGGTGCATCCCAGCGGCGAACCCTACAGCGAGGAAGAGCGCCCCGATCGCTTGAACTGTGCCTGTGAAGCCATCGATGAGCTGTGTGCCTTCGCCAATGAACTGGGCATCCAGCTGGCGCTGGAAAACCTGCCCCGTACCTGCCTTTGCCGCGAACATCGCGATATGGAATATTTCCTCGAGCGGATCCCTAACCTCAAGGTTTGTTTCGATATGAACCACAATTTGTCGGAAGACAATTTAGACTATATTCGTGCGGTGGCTGACCGCATCATTACCCTGCATGTGTCGGACTATGACCGTATCGACGAGCGGCACTGGCTGCCCGGCAAGGGTGTAAACCCCTGGGAAGAGATCATCTGCTTGCTGGAAGAGAGTGATTATCAGGGACGTTTCCTGTATGAGCTGGCAGCAGGACAGGGTACCTATGAAGAAATTGCCGCGAACTATCGTCGCCTTATGAAATGCATGGAGATGAGTGAGATCATCGAACCCTTTACCAAAGTACAGGGCGTGAGCGGTGTCTATTTCGAAGATCTTTTCACCGGTGAGACGGCAGGTTTTGGCGAGCATACGCCTATGAGCGCTGCCAGCGTGATCAAACTGCCCATCATGATGACTTTGATGGAAATGGCAGATAAGGGCGAGATCGATCTGAGCGAAAAAGTGAAGGTAGGGACCATTACCAAAGTTCCTTCCTGCGGCGTGATCGCCTACATGCATCCGGAAGCCGAAGTGACCATTCAGGATATCTGTACGGCTATGATCATCGTGAGTGACAACACCGCTACCAACTGGATGATCGATAAAGTAGGAATGGATAAAGTGAATGACTATATGCAGCGGCATGGCTGTCTGCACAGCGCACTGCGTCGCAAGATGTTCGACAGAGCTGCATCCCTGCGCGGGTTGACCAATCATGTAACAGCCTACGATATGGCTCAGCTGCTGCGTCAGATCTACAATAAAGAAGTGCCCGGTGCCGAGCAGATGCTGGAGATCCTGCGGAATCAGCAGCTCAACGGAAAGATTCCGGTGGGCCTGCGTGGATTGGCAGGAGAAGAAGACTGTGCACACAAAACCGGCGAAGATGATGACATTACCCATGATGTGGGTATTGTGTTAACGGATAAGCCCTTTATCATTTGTTTTCTGACCAATCAGTCACCGGACGTGACCGAAGCGGAGTACGCTATGCACCGTATCGTTCGTGACCTGATGCTGAACAGAGAATGATGCTGAACAGAGAATGATGCTGAACCGAGAATAAGACTTACAAAAGGAGAAACGACTATGAAGATTAAAGAAATACAAATTGGCGAGATGCAAATTCCGTTGGTCACTCCCTTCCGTACTGCCCTGCGTACCGTGGATGCGGTGGATGATATTGTGATCCGTGTGATCGGCGATAATGGAATGGAAGGTTTTGGTGAGGCTCCTCCGACTGCAGTAATTACCGGTGATACCAAGGGTTCGATTCGTACTGCCATTCAGGACTTCATTGCTCCTGCGTTGATCGGTATGGACATTGAGGACTTGGACGGCGTAATGAAAAAACTGCGCACCTGTATTTTGAAAAACACCTCGGCTAAAGCAGCTGTGGATATGGCGATTTACGATTTGTATGCTAAAAACTTGAACCAGCCTCTGTACAAAGTATTGGGCGGCAACAGCAATATAGTAGAGACTGACCTGACCATCAGTGTAGGTCCCATTGATACCATGGTGGCCGACAGTGTGAAGGCTGTAAACGAAGGTTTCAAAATTTTGAAGATCAAAGTTGGTAAAGAGGGCATGGCTGACGTGGAGCGTATTCGTGCGATCCGTGAGGCAGTGGGTCCTGACATCAAGATCCGTGTAGATGCCAATCAGGGATGGAATGCGAAAGATTCTGTTCGTATCATCAGCGCCATGGAAGATCTGGGTCTGGATATCGATCTGGTAGAACAGCCGGTAAACGCCCATGATTTGGATGGTATGCGTTATATTACCAGCCGTGTATATACTCCTATTCTGGCAGATGAAAGCGTATTTACTGCAGAAGATGCCATCAATATCATTCAGACCCATGCAGCAGACCTGATCAACATTAAATTGATGAAGACCGGTGGTATTTATGAAGCACTGAAAATCTGCAGCATCGCTGAGATCTATGGTGTGGAATGTATGATGGGCTGTATGCTGGAGAGTAAGATCGCTGTAAGTGCCGGTGCTCATCTGGCCGGTGCCAAAGGAGTGATCACCCGTGCTGATCTGGACGGTCCGGGCCTTTGCAAGATCGATCCTTATGTAGGCGGACCTGAGTACAAGGCTAACATGATCTATCTGAATGAAACTCCCGGTCTGGGTATTACGGGCGTGCCTTGCTTTAATTAAGAAAGGATAAGCGCAGCAGGAAGGCGCAGAAAATTTACAAAACTGCGCTGCGCTGCCAAATTTCGCTTTGCGAAATTTGCGTTATTTTTTGAAAGGATGTTGTAGCATGAATAACGGTATTATTTGCGTAACCATTGCGGCTTTATATGATAAGCCGAAAGACCATCAGATCATCATTGATGAAGGTTTATATGGAATGGAAGCGGAGATTCTGGAAAAGGGAGAAAAGTTCTGGAAGATCCGCATGGAATATAACTATGAGGGGTATGTGCGTAAAGAGCATATTCTGGAAGGCAATTGGGCTGAAGGTAAGAAGCTGCGAGTTCTGAAAAATCAGATCGCGATCATGGATCAGCCGAATGTGACCAGCGTGATGTTGGAAACCGTGACCCGCGGCGGCGTGATCGTAAAAGCGCCTGCCTGTGAGGCAGATGCTGATTTGAAGCCCGGCTGGATCCGAGTGCTGTTGGCAGATGGAACCGAAGGCTTTACTAAAGAAAGCTTTGTAACAGACTATATCCCGCTTTCCTTTGAAAAGCCTGAACCCGCAGAGGGCGAGGATCCCGAAGAGTGGGAAACAAATCTGAGAGAGCTTCTGGTGGAGGCGGCTCTGGGCTATCAGGGCACAACCTACCGTTGGGGAGGTAAGTCCACCCAGGGCATCGACTGTTCCGGTCTGTGCTCCATGGCCTATTTGTTGAACGGTATTAAGATCTATCGTGATGCCGCTATCAAACCTGGTTTTCCTATGAAAGCGATTCCGGTGGAAAATATGAAGCGGGGCGATTTGGTCATGTTCAAGGGCCACGTGGCTATGTATCTGGGCGGAGAAAGAAAACTGTATCTGCATAGTACAGCTCGCAGCGGCAGCGATGGAGTGACCTTCAATAGCTTTTTGCCCGGCGATCCGATTTATCGTCAGGATCTGCACGAAGGAATTTTGGAAGTAGCAAGTTTATTTTAAATTTGAAAGAGGAACATAATGGATACATTGCAGGTAAAACTGCCGGTATTTGAAGGACCACTGGAGCTCTTGCTGCATCTGATCGAAAAGAATAAGCTGGACATTTACGATATACCGATCTTCGAGATCACGAAACAGTATCTGGCCTACCTGCAAAATTGGGATAACATGAACATGGAGGTGGCCAGCGAGTTTATCGTAATGGCCGCCACCTTGATCAGTATCAAAGCAAAACGCCTGTTGCCTGCAGCACAGAAGCAGGAAGAGGAAGAAGAGGATGAAGAAGCTGCGCTGCTGCGCCGTTTGCTTGTGTACAAACGGTACAAGGAAGCGTCCAGAAACTTGGGTCAGCTTCTTCGCAGCGAGCATGAACTCATGCTGACCAGAAAGCCGGAAACGATTCAGGGCAAACGTCCTGTTCCGCCTGTGGCGGACCTGTTAAAAAATGTGGATCTGCAGCAACTGCATCAGCTCTTTATCCGGGCGATCCGCAGTAAGCAGGAGAGCTTTGATAGCGTGCGTGCACATTTTCGTTCGGTGGAAAAGGAAACTTACACCGTTTCTGAGAAGATTCGTTCCCTAAGGGAGGCGCTGGAGCTGTTCGAGCAGGTCAGCTTTTACGATTTGAAGGAAAAGAGCCGATCCAAGTCGGAGGCGATCACCTATTTTATGGCCATGCTGGAGCTGAGCCGTATGAATCAGGTGATGCTGGATCAGGAGCGGTTATTTGGCGATATTATTATGAAGCCGAAGACGATGGAGGAAAAGGCATATGGAGAAGCGCTGCCCGAAGAGGGAGTTTAGGACCCTGGAGGCCCTGCTGTTTGCGGCGGGCGAGCCGGTGCCGGTTTCAAACATGAGTAAGGTACTGGGACTGACCGAGGGAGAGTGCCGCCAAATGGCGGAACAGCTGGCACGTATCTATGAGGAAGAAGAGCGCGGCATGCAGATCATTCGGTTGGAGAAGGCCTACCAGATGACGACCCGGCCTATGTATTATGATGATATTAAAGTACTGTATCAGTCGTCGCAGAAGGTGCGTCTGACGGAAACGCAGTTGGAGACGTTAGCTATTGTGGCTTACAAGCAACCGGTGACCAAGCAGGAGATCGATGACATCCGCGGCGTTAAGAGTGACAACGTGGTGAATCGTTTGCTGGAGTTTGGGCTGGTGGAAGAAGCGGGACGCCTCAAGGCACCCGGACGCCCAGCCTTGTTTAAGACCACCGATGAGTTTTTGAGAAGCTTTGGCTTGTCCAGCATTAAAGAGATGCCCGGACTTCCGGAGCAGGAAACCGTGGATTTTGGTCAGCAGCTGAGCCTGCCGGAACAGGATGCGGAAGTGGGCGAGGTTCAAGAGCAGGCAGCAGAACTGAACGCCTACAGCGAAACAGAGGAATAAAAGAGGCCCTTTTGCCATATACAGAAAGTATGGATAATGGCAGGAGGGTTTTTGCTTGAAAAACGTATGGAAACAATGGCTGAGCAGGATTTTGACAGTCGTTTGGCTGCTGATGGTTTTGATAGTGCCGGTTTCGGCAGAAGAAAAGGAGCCGGAAGCAGATGATCTGCACGCAGCCTCAGCTGTAGTGATGGAAGCGAAAACGGGGCGGATCTTGTTTGAGAAAAATGGCAGCGAAGAGCGGGCTATGGCCAGTACCACTAAGATCATGACCTTGTTGGTGGCGTTGGAATATGGCGATTTTGAAACGCCGGTCACGGTGAGTGCTAATGCAGCAAGACAGCCGAAGGTGAGAATGGACCTGAAAGAAGGAGAAACCTTTCGGCTGATGGATCTGCTCTATGCGATGATGCTGGTTTCGTATAACGATGCAGCGGTGGCAATCGCTGAGGCGGTGGCCGGAGATGTACCGTCCTTTTGTTATTTAATGAATTTGAAGGCGCGGGAACTGGGCGCCTATCGGACTCATTTTGCTACACCCAATGGACTCGATGCGGAGGACCATTATAGTACGGCTGTGGACATGGCACTCATTGGCCGTGCGGCGCTGGAAGATGAGACGGCCCTTCAAATCATGCAGACCCGAAGCTATACCATTTCCAAGGATGAGGTGAACTGTCGCAGTGTTTCGCTGGTCAATAAGAATCCGATGCTCAGTTCTTATACCGAGGCCATTGGCGGAAAAACAGGATTCACCAGCGAGGCAGGCCTATGCTTGGTAAGTATGGCAGAGCGCGGTGGCGTGCAGTTGATCGCTGTAGTGCTGGGAAGTGGCTGGCCGCCCCATTCTAATTATAGGGTGGCTGATTCGATGAAGCTGTTTGAGTATGGATTTAATGAATTTCAGTTTGAATCGATCCGAACGGACTGGCTGGATGAACATCCTGTGGTGGAGGTTTCCGGCAGTTTTGTAGATCGAGTCAGTACAAGGCTGGAAGGCAGAACAGGTTCGCAGACGCCCATGGGTTCGAATATGCCCACAGGTTCGAGTCCGAATCTGATGTATTATATGAAAGAGAGTGATTCGGTCAGCTTGTTTTATGATCTGCCCTATGTGGTGGAGGCGCCTGTTACGGAAGGACAGGTGCTGGGACAGGCGGCCGTGTGTATAGACGGAAAAGCGGTGGGTTATCTGGATGTGGTGGCCCAGGAGAGTGCGGAAGAAAATACATTTTGGAGGTTACTATGGAACGTTTGCAAAAGTATATGGCCCAGTGTGGATGTGGGTCTCGCAGAAAATGTGAAGAGTGGATCGCAGCAGGCCTTGTAAAGGTCAACGGTCAGGTAGTAAAGGAATTGGGAACCAAGGTGGATCCTGCCAAGGATACAGTGGAGTTTCGAGGTAAGGCGATAAAAGCAGAGCAGCAGATTATGACAGTGATGCTGCATAAGCCTGCCGGTTATGTGACCACCAGTCATGATCAATTTGGTCGTCCCGATGTAACCCAGCTGGTGGATATTCCTGGTGTGCGCTTGTATCCGGTAGGACGCTTGGATTATCAGACCACAGGTTTGTTGCTGCTGACTAATGATGGTGATCTGGCATTTCAGCTGACCCATCCCGGAAATAAGGTGCCTAAAGTTTACCGTGCACTGGTTCGTGGTGAGATCAAAAGTGAAGAGCTGCACCGTATGGAGACAGGTGTTGTGTTGGATGACGGCTATAAGACTGCAAAGGCAAAAGCCCGTCTGGTTTCCCGTGCCGGCACCAACAGTAAAATTGAAGTGACCATTTACGAAGGCAAGAACCATCAGGTGCGCCGCATGGCAAAAGCCGTGGGACATCCGGTGCTGCGTCTGGAACGTGTAGCCGAGGGCCCCTTGGAGCTGGGTAACCTAAAAGAGGGCGAGTATCGTGTACTGACTCCGGCAGAAGTGAAAATGCTGAAAAGTTTTAAATAAGAAGTTGATCAAGCTCATACCGAAGGTGAACGGTATGAGCTTGTAGTTTGTTTTGAAGAAAAGAAAGATACTGTTAATGAATTGAAAAATGATGTGTAAATTATATATTCCTGCAAAATCATTAATAAGAGTTTGAAATACCCTTGAAAAAAACTGGATAAAAAGGTATAATAAAGAGTAACTGCGATTTCACATTTTGAATGATTTGAAGGATGGGTTGCATAATTATGAAAGTAAAGCAAGATGACGTGCTGATTCGGATCCATGACGGATACCCGAAAATGAGTAAAGGCCAAAAGCTGTTAGCTGATTATATCACCGATCATTATGATAAGGCGGTATACTTAACTGCATCCAAGCTAGGCAGTGTGGTGGGCGTTTCTGAGTCTACGGTGGTGCGCTTTGCCGGAGAATTGGGTTACGATGGCTATCCGGGACTGCAGCGTGCACTGGAAGATATGATTCGTACCAGACTGACGGCTCTGCAGCGTATGGAAGTGACCCATAGCCGCATGGATGAAGATAACGTTTTATCTTCTATTTTGCAGTCGGATATTGAAAATATCAAAGAGACCATGAATGTGGTAGAGGAAGTCGCCTTCAAGGAGGCTTTAGAGCTGGTCCTGAAAGCTAAAACCATTTATATTTTGGGTGTGCGAAGCAGTGGACCGTTAGCTAGCTTTTTAGCTTACTACATGAATTTGATCTTTGATAATGTGAAGCTTGTGCAGACCAATAGTATTAGCGAAACCTTTGAGCAGATGCTGAAGATCGGGCCGGACGATGTAATGATAGGTATCAGTTTTCCGCGCTATTCCAAGCGTACGGTAAAGGCTATGGATTTTGCGAAATCCAGAGGAACCAGCGTGATTGCCATTACCGACAGTCATCATTCTCCTATTGCGGCCAGTGCCGATTGTGTGCTGAAGGCGCATGGAAACATGGTCTCCTTCGTGGATTCTATGGTGGGTCCCCTGAGCTTGCTGAATGCTTTGGTGGTGGCTCTGAGTATGAGCCGTCAGGATGAAGTAAAGGAAAATCTTCAAAACCTAGAAAACATTTGGAAAGAATACGATGTATACGAAAGTGTCGGCGATGACAGCGACACCTTTGGAAAGATACTCTCATGAAATATGATGTAATTGTGATCGGGGCCGGAGCCGCCGGACTGTTGGCAGCGGGAAAAGCTGCCCAGTCCGGTGCCCGGACTCTTTTATTAGAAAAAAATGAAAAAGTGGGCCGCAAGATTGGCATCACCGGTAAAGGCCGTTGCAATGTGACCAACGCCTGTGATGACCGTACCTTTATGGCCAACATCATCAGCAATCCGCGCTTTTTATACTCTGCTCTGGATCGCCTCAGTAGTCAGGATGTAATGGACTTGCTGGAGGAAAATAAAGTAAAGCTTAAAGTAGAACGTGGCAACCGGGTATTTCCGGTGTCCGATCGTTCTTTTGATATCATTGATGGTCTGCTGCGCTTTGCCAAAAAGTCCGGAGTCAAAGTGCAGACCGGCGAAAGCATGTTGCGGGTGATTCCACAGTATGCGGCCAAGCCGCAGGAGGCTGAAGCAAGTGATACTGACGCTGCGGTTCAAAATGCGGATAAAAAGGAACTTGTTGTACCTACTGGTTTTCTGGTGCAAACAGACAAGCAGATGCTGGAGGCTCGCTGCGTGATCTTGACGACCGGAGGACTGAGCTATCCGGTTACCGGATCTAATGGCGACGGCCATCGGGTGGCCAAGGCATTGGGCCTGGACGTGGTTCCCGGCGTGCCGGGTCTGATTCCGCTGACCACTAAGGAAACCTGGTGCAGAGACATGATGGGTGTGTCGCTGAAAAATACAGGTATCCGTATTACCCTGGGACCGGAAGGCAAGACGGTGTATGAGGATTTCGGTGAGATGCTGTTTACTCACTTTGGGGTAAGTGGGCCGATGATTTTGAGTGCAGCCAGTCATTTGCAGGCGTACCTTAGGAAGAAAAAGCAGACGTTTGCTCAGGCGGATTTCTGCTTGCATATCGATTTGAAGACCGGGCTGGACAGCGATGCACTGGATCAACGTTTGCAGCGGGATTTTGAAAAATACAATACCCGTAACTTCGGTAATGCGTTGGATGATCTGCTGCCGAGGAAGATGATTCCGGTAATGGTCAAATTGACCCAGATTCCGGCTCAGCAAAAGGTGAGCGATATTTCCAAGGAGCAGCGTAAGCGTTTGGGAAGATTGCTGAAGGATCTGCGCTTGACAGTGACCGGAACTCGGCCGCTGGAAGAGGCGATCGTGACCATGGGTGGTATTGCGGTGAAGGAAGTACAGCCTTCGACCATGATGATCAAAAAAGTGCCCGGGCTGTTTGCGGCGCGTGAGCTTTTGGATATTGATGCCTTGACCGGAGGCTTTAATTTGCAGTTGGCTTTTTCTACCGGAGCTATGGCGGGAGAAGCAGCGGCGGAATATGCTTTAAATATGGGAGGACGACTATGTTAAATGTAGCATTGGATGGCCCCAGCGGCGCAGGTAAGAGTACTGCAGCTAAGGCGGCAGCAATCAAAAAAGGTTTGAATTATGTGGATACAGGAGCCCTGTATCGTGCAGTAGGCTATGTGCTGGCGGAGAGCGGAGTGAACTTGGAAGATGAAAGCCAGGTGGCCCAGCAGGTACCGCAGCTGAAAGTAAGATTATATTATGAAGCAGATGGACAGCATGTTTCTGTGAACGGCGAGGATGTGACTCCTTATCTGCGTACAGCTCAGGCGGGTATGGGCGCCAGCAAGGTGGCGGTACATGGTTGTGTGCGCGAACTGTTGCTGGAGATTCAGCGTCAGGCCGGTCGCGAATATGATGTGATCATGGACGGACGTGACATTGGTACCAACGTACTGCCTAATGCGGATCTGAAGATCTACATTACTGCTTCCGCAGAGGAGCGTGGCCGCAGACGGTATGGTGAATTGGAAAAGAACGGCATGTTGGATAAAACTTTGGAAGAGATCATTGCCGAAATCAATGAGCGTGACTATCGAGATATGAATCGTGAAATCGCACCTCTGAAGCAGGCCGAGGATGCCGTGCTGCTGGATACCACTGAAATGAATCTGGAAGAAGTGGTGGAAGCGGTTTGTCAATTGGTCGATGAGGCGCGAGAAGCAAAATGCTGCAGATGAGTGATGAGTTGCAGCAGAAAATGGGGGCAACATTGTGAAGATCACGGTAGCTAAAACAGCGGGCTTTTGCTTTGGCGTGCGCAATGCCATCAAGATCGCTCAAGAAGAAAGTAAAAAAAGTGATCAGGCCGTTTACACCTACGGACCATTGATCCATAATAACGATGTGATCCGTCAGCTGGAGAGTCAGGGTGTGTATGCGCTGGAAGTGGATGATCAGAATCCTGATGGCAAAGCACCGGCGGAGGTGGATTTGGTACCGGGCAGTAAGGTCGTGATCCGGGCTCACGGTGTGGGTGAAGCTGTTTATGAAAGTTTGGAAGAAAAGGGAGCGGTGATTGTGGATGCCACCTGTCCCTATGTGAAAAAGATCCATTCTATTGTGCGAGGACAAGGGGAAGAAGGTAAAAATATCATCATTTTGGGTGACCCCAAACACCCGGAGGTGCAGGGGATTCGCGGATGGTGTTTGGATGAACCTTTGATCTACCGCAATGAGGAAGAGATTCTTGCGAATCCGCCCTCTAAAGACAAAAATTATACTCTGGTGGCGCAGACAACATTTGATCAATATAAATTTAAAAAAATTCTTGAGTTGTTTGATAAGATGGAGTATAATCTATATATGTGCCCTACGATTTGCAAAGCAACAGCTCAACATCAAACCGAAGCGTTGGAGTTGGCTCAGCGGAGCGATATGATGATCGTGATCGGAGGTAAGCACAGCTCAAATACACGTAAGCTATACAATCTTTGTAGTTCCCAATGTCCTCTCACGTACTTTGTGGAAAATGCGAAGGAGTTGTCTAGTATAAATTTCAATTCGGATGCTTTGACTGTGGGGGTAACAGCCGGAGCTTCAACACCGGATTATATTATTCAGGAGGTAGTAAACAAGATGAGCGAGAACAATGTTTTCGAAGCAATGCTGAACGAAAGCTTTAAGGAGATCCATTCCCGCGATATCGTTACCGGTACTGTTGTACAGGTTGCAGAGAATGAGATCGTCTTCAATATTGGTTATAAGTGCGATGGTACCATGTCTAAAGCCGAATTCGGCGGCAGCGATGCTCCTTTGACCGAGCAGGTTAAAGAGGGCGACACCATCGAAGTTATGGTAGTGAAAGTAGGCGACAGCGAGGTTACCCTGAGCCGTCGTCGTCTGGTACAGGATCGTGCCTACATGGAACTGGAGCAGGCTCTGGAGAACAAGACCGTGCTGACCGGTACTGTTGCTGAGGCTCTGGAGAATGGCATCATCGTTATGCACGGTGAGTCCAAAGTATTCATTCCCTCTGCACTGGCTGATATCCGTCGTGTAGATCTGAAGACCCTGGTAGGTCAGGAAGTAGAATACCGCATCATTCGTCTGCAGCGCAAGCGCGGCCGTATCATGGGTGACCGTAAGAGCGTTATGGCTGAGCAGAGAGCAATCCTGCGCGCTGAGACCGTTGAGAAGCTGGCTGAGGGTGCACGTCTGACCGGTACTGTTAAGAATATCACCAACTACTGCGCATTCATCGACCTGGGTGGTATCGATGGTATGCTGCATATTTCTGAAATGGGTTGGAGCGCAGTTCGCAATCCTAACCGTTATGTTAAGGAAGGTGAGCAGATCGAAGTTATGGTTAAGTCTTATGACGCTGAGACTGGCCGTATCTCTCTGAGCACCAAATTCCCCGAGGCTAATCCTTGGAAAGATGCTGCTGAGAAGTTCGCTATCGGCAACATCGTAACCGGTACTGTAGTACGTTTTGCTGACTTCGGTGCTTTCGTAGAACTGTCTAAGGGTGTAGATGCGCTGGTACATATCTCCCATCTGTCCCGCAAGTTCGTTAAGCATCCTTCCGAAGTTCTGACCATCGGTCAGGAAGTTGAAGCTAAGGTTATCGACTTCAACGAGGAAGCTAAGCGCATCAGCTTGAGCATGAGAGAGCTGGAGCCCGAAGTAGCTGCTGAAGAGGCTGAGGTTACTGAGGAATAATTCCTACCAAA
>JAZQUJ010000152.1:0-7987 GCA_045631245.1 Bianqueaceae bacterium | reverse complement strand
CCCTTCCTGTATGTGGAAAACGGCGACCCCATCAGCCTGTCTCAGGCTGCCGGCAAGATCGTTATGATCAACGGTTTCATGCGTCCCGACGTATATCAGAAGTTAGTGAAGGCCGGTGCTGTTGGCTTTGTTACCATTACCGGTGACCCCATTGATGAAGGCGTAGACCGCATTCCTTTCCCTCGCGCTCTGCCCCGCCTGCCCGAAACCCCCATTCAGGGTGTTGTTCTGCATCATGTAGATGCCATCGAGATCGTGACCAAGGGTGCTACCCGTGCCCGCCTTTCTCTGAAACAGGAACTGGGCAAAGCTACTTCCCGCAATGTGGTAGCTCGCATCGAAGGTACCGATCTGGCCGATGAGATCCTGACCTTGACCGCCCATTACGACACTGTGCCTCAGGGTCCCGGCGCTTACGATAATATGGCCAGCTGCGCCATCATCATGGAGCTCTGCCGTTACTTCAAAGAACATCAGCCCCGCCGCACCATGGAGTTTGTTTGGTTTGGCGCCGAAGAAAAAGGCCTGGTAGGCAGCCGTGATTATGTTGTTAAACATGAAGCCGAACTGGCTAAGCATCAATTCAACATGAACGTGGACCTGGCCGGTCAGTTAGTAGGCGGCACCGTAGTAGGTGTTACCGGCGATCCTGCCATCTGCCACATGATCGAGTACATGGCCCACGAAGTTGGTCTTGGCATGACCACCAAGAACCAGATCTGGGGCAGCGACTCCAACAGCTTCGCTTGGAAAGGCGTACCTGCCATGACCTTGAACCGTGACGGTTACGGCATGCATACCCGCCACGATACTCTGGCCCTGATCTCCCCCTGGTCTCTGCAGCGCAGCGCGCAGCTGTTAGGCTATATCGCCGATCGCTTGGGCAACATCAGCAGCATGCCCTTCCCAAGAGCCATTCCTGAGCAGTTCGCTAACGACTTAAACCGGTATTTCAATCGCTAAATTAACTGATATTAAGAAGTGAGACAAAAAATCCACCGCATACCACTGTAGCGGTGGATTTTTTTCGTCTCACGCTTGATGGTTAGTGTTGACAAACTACACAGCTTGGTATACAATCAAATCAAAATACCCCCCAGGGGTGTCTAATTTTACAAAAGGAGCTTTCCAATGAAAGAAAAATATAATGTAACAGGCATGACCTGTTCGGCCTGCTCCTCCCGCGTCGACAAATGCGTCCGCAAACTCGAGGGCGTCAAAGAGGTGAACGTCAACCTGCTGACTAACAGCATGAACGTCATCTACGACGAAACCCGGCTCCAAAGCAGTGCCATTATTTCGGCTGTGGTGGCCGCCGGTTACGGCGCATCGCTGGATCAGCCTTCGGCGCCCGGCGCCGCCTCTGCGCCAAAGGCGCCAAAAACTGATGTACTCGCCGAACAGATGAAAAGCATGAAACACCGTCTCATCATTTCCTTCGCCTTTTTGATCCCTTTGATGTATGTTTCCATGGGATCCATGATGGGGCTGCCGCTGCCCGGCTTTTTGGTGGGAATTGAAAATGCAGTATCTTTTGCTCTCACGCAGTTTTTACTCTGTTTGCCAGTGGTGTACGTAAATCGCAAATATTACCAGGTTGGTTTTAAAACGCTGATTCACGGTGCCCCCAACATGGATACCTTGATCGCCATAGGCAGCTGCGCTTCCTTAATATATGGCGTGTTCGCCATTTACCGTATGGGCTATGGTTTAGGCGTGCAGGATCTGGAATTGGTACATCGGTATCACATGGATTTGTACTTTGAATCGGCGGCCATGATCTTGGCACTGATCACCCTAGGCAAAACTTTGGAGGCCCGATCCAAGGGTAAAACCGGCGAGGCGCTGGCTAAACTGATGGATCTGGCACCGGAGACCGCGCTGGTAGAACGTGACGGCGTTGAAGTGGAGGTCCCTTCCTCGCAGGTGGTGGCCGGCGACATTGTAATCGTCAAACCCGGCAGCCGTGTTCCTGTAGATGGCTTCATTTTAGAGGGGTCCTCCAGTTTAGATGAATCCGCCATTACCGGCGAAAGCATTCCTGTGGAAAAAACCGTTGGCGACACTGTTGTGTCTGCCACCATCAATAAGACCGGCTATTTTAAGTTTAAGGCCACCCGCGTGGGCGATGATACCACCTTGTCGCAGATCATTCAGTTGGTGGAGGAAGCCAGCTCCAGCAAGGCTCCCATCGCTAAGATCGCCGACAAGATTGCCGGCATCTTCGTTCCTGTAGTCATGACCATCGCTGTAATTGCTGCCATTGTTTGGCTGCTTTTGGGTTACTCCTTCGAGTTCGCCATGTCCATTGGTATTTCCGTGTTGGTAATTTCCTGTCCCTGTGCACTTGGACTGGCCACCCCTGTTGCCATTATGGTGGGTACCGGCAAAGGAGCTGAAAATGGTATTTTGATCAAATCCGGCGAAGCTCTGGAAACTGCTCATAACATCGACACCGTTGTCATGGATAAAACCGGCACCATTACCCAGGGACGTCCGCAGGTCACCGATATCATCAGCTATCTGCCTCAGGAGGAGATTTTGAAGATCGCCGGAGCACTGGAAAAGCAGAGCGAACATCCTTTGGCCGAAGCAATCTTAAAACAGGCGGAAGGTCTGGATCTGCCCACGGTAACCGATTTTGAAGCCATTTCCGGCCGCGGTGTGACCGGTACGATCAACGCAGTTCGTTATTATGCCGGCAATCAGGCTTTAATGGAAGAACACCAAATCGATATCAGCGCAGCGGAAGCTGATCTGTCCCGCTTAGCTGATGAAGGCAAGACCCCACTTCTGTTTGCTGCTGAAAAGCAATATTTAGGTATTATCGCGGTCAGTGATGTGGTAAAACCCACCAGCCGTGAGGCAATCCGTCGGTTCAAGGAAATGGGCATCAACGTAGTTATGCTCACCGGCGATAATAAGCGCACTGCTGAAGCGATTCGCCGCCAGCTGGATATTCCCTCTGTTATTGCTGAAGTCCTTCCTCAGGATAAGGAACGGGAGATCGCCCGACTGCAAGCCGAAGGTCATCGCACTGCCATGATCGGTGACGGTATCAACGATGCCCCTGCTTTGGCCCGGGCCGATGTGGGTATTGCCATCGGCGCCGGTACCGATGTAGCCATGGAAAGTGCCGATATCGTGCTGATGAAGAGTGATTTGATGGATGCGGTTGCTGCTGTGCAGCTCAGTAAGGCTGTGATTCGAAATATTAAACAAAATCTGTTCTGGGCCTTTTTCTATAATACCATCGGCATTCCGCTAGCAGCCGGTGTGCTCTTTATTCCTTTTGCCCTCAAGCTCAGCCCCATGATCGGTGCTGCCGCCATGAGTTTAAGCAGTGTTTGTGTGGTATCCAATGCACTGCGCCTTAAGTTCTTTAAACCCCATAAGGCTTCCGGTTCTAGTGCTGTTTCCTCAGCCGCTGCTGATCTCCATGCTGTGAATGTAATACAGTTGGAAGCGCCCGAACCGTTGACCCATACACAAACTATAACCCATCAGGAGGAAACTAAAATGAAAATCATCATCGAAGGTATGATGTGCAACCACTGCACCAATTTCGTTAAGAAAACTTTGAATGCCATCGAAGGCGTATCCGCTGAAGTAAGCCTGGAAGATAAGGCTGCTTATGTAACTCTGACTCAGGATGTTTCTAAAGAAACCCTGACCGCAGCCATTGTGGATGCCGGATACGAAGTAATCAGCATTGAAGAATAAAACAAGCTCAAAAAGCTCCTGCTTGGAACTACAGTGGTATGTTCCTAGCAGGAGCTTTTTTGCGCTGTCATATATTCTTCGACGCAATTATTTCTTTACTTAACTATAGCTTTATTTCTTGACTACCAAAATAGAGTTGAAGATCTCACGGATCAGGGGCTCATCGGGTCGCATTAAATCGGCCGGACGATTGAGCATGGTCAGCTCTTCTTCCTTTTTCACAATGAAAGTGGAGGAGCCACCGCCATCCAGATTGATCGCCTTCTTGGCTCCGAAGTACTGCATGGCACGGGCCAGATCCACAACAGAGGCACCGTTGGAAAGCCAGGGAAGACGTCCATCTACAACCAGAATGATGGTGGTGCCATCTTCACGAATACCCACACAAGTACGGGGATGACAGGTATAGGAAAAAGCTTCACAGGGAGATACTTCAGCGATCTCACCATCCCGAAGCATGATTTCACGGCCACCCAGTGCACACAGCAGCTGACCCTTCAGTTCAGGATTTTCCACAAAACTGGAGATCACAGGATTACCGGCACGGTCCATTCCAAAGAAAGTACGGGTAGAATGGGGATTACACAAAACCTGTCCGTCTTTAATACAAATGCCGGAGGGCATGAAGGGAGAACGCTCCGCAAACATATCAAAAAAGTCAGCATTGGTTGCAGCCACTACATCTTTACCATTGGCAATAGCAGCTTCTGCCATACCTTTTACAGTTTGGATCTTGGTATGGGGAGCATAACCATCTTCCGCAGTACCGGTGGCAAAATAGGCTTTTTTAGGATCCACAAACAGGGCAAACATACGAACCGGCTGATCCTTATCGTTCACACACTCCAGTACCTGGTACGTTACACCATCGCAAACCGTTCCTTCATTGATCTCTTTGGGAGTAATATGATGATCCGTTTCACGAATGAAATCTTCCAACGTAGTCCATGTAACCTGTTCCGGATTCAAAGTAGTCACACCGGGCTGCCATGCTTCAAAATACTTAGAATTTGCACGGCGATTGGTGAAGTTAACCGTTAAAGGCTTGTCCAAAGTGCCTTCCGGCAAATAGAAAATATGATCCAAAAACGCAAAGGGCTCACAGAAGTTGTGACATTCACCCCAATTATTGCCCTGATCATCGGTCAAAGTCATATAGTTGACAGGCTCTTCGGTAGTAATAACAGTTTTTACACGACCATCGGTTTCTTTTACACAGACACAGCTGACAATATAGCTGCTGTCCACTGCGAGAGGTGCAGTATTCATAGGTAGATACCTCCAAAATTTATTATGTTCATTGTATCGCTTGCCTTAAAATATGTCAAGGAAAACGACATGGGCCAAAACAAATTTAAAACCATATCATATTCAAATGCCCTTTCGCGAAACATACCACTGTACTTTCGCAAAAGGGCATTTGAACTCATATATTGATTGTTTTTATTTCTTAAATACCATCGGATACATTTCGCTGTCAGCGCCGTCGGAAGAACCGGTGATAGTCAGAACGTTACCTTCCAAAGTGTAGGTCTCGTATACGTTCTTATCGATTTCATAATTCAAACCATCGGACATGAACAGTTTGCCATCGGCAGCTTTGAACTTACCCTCGGACTCCATTTCACCAATGATCTCATAATACATTGCATCACCGAAGGACTCGTCAACCATCTCTTCAATGGTAGTTTCCGATGCCGCCAGTACATCTTCCAGAGTCAATTCATATTCAGCTGCCATTGCAGTCATGTATGCTGCCATACCGTCAGCCAGATCCGCTTTGACATTTTCAAAAGATGCATAGTTGTCATCGGTATCTGCAGTCATTTTATATGTACCATCTTCATTCAAATACAGTTCGATTTCAAGAATGAAATCATCCACTGCCAAATATTCAGCTACCTCAGGCTCTGCAGCCAAACCCTCATTCAAATAGCCACCGAAGTCTACTTCACTGACCCACTTACCCAATAAAGCTTTGTCAGGCTTGCTACCACATGCAGTCAGCATGGTGAGCATCAGCATTACTGCTACAAACACACTTAAAACTCGTTTTTTCATTAGAAAATCTCCTCTTAACTAAATTACCGAATTCACGGTATTTCATTAAGTATACTACCTTATTTTTGTTTATGCAACACTTAATTTTTCAGTATGATCTCGTATTCTTCATCGTTCCAACGATTCTCATCAATAATAACCTCTCCGATCGAATCTGCTTCAATACGGCCCTTATGAGGATTTTTTACACTATCGATATGACCGCAGATCATTGCAGATACGTCACTGTTCTCAAATGCCAAGTCGGTATCGATCATCTCACAGTTCTCCAAGATCAAACCTTTGGCATAACAAAGAGGCTGTGTACCAATGATCTTACAGTTGATCAAATGCAGACCCTCGCTATACCATGCCAGATACTCGCCCTTGACTACACTATTTACCACCGTTACATTTTTGCTATGCCAAAATGCGTCCTTTGTATCCAAATAGGAATCCCGAATCTCCACATTTTCCATGTACTGGAAGGAATATTTGCCCTTCATGTCCAAATGATCGATGATCACATTTTTCGAATTCAAAAAAGCATATTCTGCAGTGAGACGGCAATGACTCATACGAATATCGTTGCAGTACCAGCCCCATTCGGTGGACACAATATCGGTATTGTTCACCGTAACATTTTTACACTCTCTTAATGCTTTAATACCACCCAAATTACTGTTATGAATCGCAACATCGCTGCAATACCATAAGGCCGCACGGCATGTTTCTGTCATGGTAATATCGTCCAATTCAACCTGTTCATTGTGCCAGTACGGATACCGCAGTTCCATATGGCAATGCTCTGTACGGATCCGACGGCATTCCTTTAACGCCGATTCTCCGTCTGCAGGGCCGGCGAAGGTACAATTACGAATAATCGCATCCTTCGAGGCGTACAACGCTCTTTCTTCATCTAGAATAAGGTTTTCAATCAACTTCATGGCGATTTCCTTTCTGTATGCACAGCACACGTAACGCAAAATGAAAATTTTGCAGAAAATTTAACATATATGTTAAAATAATTTCTATTTTTTACCAAAAGGGTAGTCTACTCTCTGTTATAAAACCCTATATATGGTATACTATAATTACAGTTTTGCGACTGACTACTAAATAGGGGAAGAGGTACAGATAGATGTTTTACATCGTAAAAGATCAACTGGATCATCCGGACATCGGCGAATACATTTCGTACGGAATTGGATCGGAGAGCCTGGTGATCTCGGACATCTCGACGGATCGCAGCTTTGTGGAAGCTCTGATGCAAAAGTTCAAAGAAAACGAACTGGCACCGGAACATCTGCAAGAAGCCGTTGAAGATGCCATTATTTTAGCAAGCATTTTGCCCTCCCGTTAACCTTCGTACCGCGCATGACGAAGATCAAGACAGCATGCCAGCGGCACTCTAGCACCGCTGTTCTGTCAATGGCAAAATGCAAAAAAGCACGAGTTTCACGGAATCTTTTGTGAAAATCGTGCTTCTTTCTTTTCAGTGTATAAACGATCAAAAATGATCATCGATCAAATTCAATCGCTCCAACTCCGTAAAATAGAATTACAGAGCAGCCTTAGCGGTCTCAACCAGCTTGGTGAAAGCAGCGGGATCGTTTACAGCGATGTCAGCCAGAACTTTACGGTTCAGGGTGATGTTAGCTTTCTTCAGACCGTTCATGAAGCGGCTGTAAGACATATCGTTCATATGGCAGGCAGCGTTGATACGAGCGATCCACAGCTGACGGAAGTCTCTCTTTTTCAGACGACGACCGATGTATGCGCTGCGCATAGATCTCATAACAGCAGCCTTAGCGCTGCGATACTGTTTAGAACGGGCACCGTAGAAGCCCTTAGCCAATTTCAATGTCTTTTTATGTCTCTTACGTGCGTTAAGTGCACCTTTAACTCTTGCCATGATTAAATCCTCCTTAAGTTTTCAGTTATCAAATATAATGATGTGCCGAGACCCTATTAGCTATAAGGCAGGATCTTCTTCATAACCTTTGCATTGGTCTTGTCGGTCATGTTGGGCTTTCTCAGATTTCTTTTTCTCTTGGTGGTCTTCTTAGTCAGGATGTGGCTCTTATTTGCTTTGAATTTTTTCAGCTTACCAGTTCCTGTAACTTTGAAACGCTTTGCAGCTGCTTTTTTGGTTTTCATTTTCGGCATGATGTTTTCCTCCTTAAAATTGCAATGTATCCTAACGCTTGAAAACGTTTACGGT
>JAZQUJ010000151.1:0-1926 GCA_045631245.1 Bianqueaceae bacterium | reverse complement strand
GGGCCTGGATCTGTACGACATCAAGTTCGAGTTTGGCTACGCTCCCAACGGCGAAGTTATGCTGATCGACGAAGTTGCTTCCGGCAACATGCGCGTTTACAAGAACGGTGAGTACATCGATCCCATGACTCTGAACAAGCTGTTCTTTGCTTAATATGTTTATGAACTGACGGACAGCGGCTTTTGCCGCTGCCCGCCAGAATTCTGTTTGCGGAAATTTTTTGTTTTTTGATTTGGCGAAAAGGAGATTGAAATGGGAGGCTTTTTTGGCGTAACATCCCGCACCGACTGTATGGTCGATGTGTTTTTTGGTACGGATTACCACTCTCATCTGGGTACTCGCAGAGGTGGTCTTGCAGCTTACGATCCGGAGATCGGCCTGCAGCGTGTTATCCACAATATTGAAAATTCCCCCTTCCGGACGAAGTTTGAGCACGTGCTGGAGGATATGCGTGGCACAGCCGGTGTTGGCTGCATCAGCGACACCGACCCTCAGCCTCTGCTGATTCGTTCCAACATCGGCACTTTTGCTGTTAGTACCATCGGTATTATCAACAATGCCCATGACTTGATTGATCAGTACCTTTCCTTCAGCGGTGGCCACTTTGACGCAATGACCGGCGGCAAGGTGAACTCTAACGAACTGGTAGCTGCGCTGATCAGCCAGAAGAGTAATTATACCGAGGGTATTCAGTTTGCTCAGAAGGTGATTGACGGCACTGCCAACATTCTGATTCTGACTGACCGTGGTACACTGATCGCGGCCCGTGACCGTATGGGCCGTATTCCTGTACAGATCGGTAAGAATGAGGACGGTTACTGTGCTTCTTTTGAAGAATTTGCCTTCACAAAGTTGGGTTATGAGCTGGTTAAGGAACTGGGCCCCGGTGAAATCGTAGAGCTGTACCCTGATAAGATGGTTCAGCTGGCAGCACCTGGCAAGGAAATGAAGGTCTGCGCCTTCCTGTGGAGCTACTATGGCTATCCTACTTCCACCTACGAAGGCGTGAACGTGGAAGCAATGCGCTACCGCAACGGCGCTGCCATTGCCGAGCGTGACATGGAGCAGGGCCGCAGCATGGAAATTGATTATGTCGGCGGCGTACCCGATTCCGGCACACCTCACGCAATTGGCTATGCAAACCGCACCGGCAAGGCATTTGCCCGTGCCTTTATCAAGTATACCCCCACTTGGTCCCGTTCTTTCACCCCTGCCCGTCAGGCAGACCGGAAGAAGGTTGCCAAGATGAAGCAGATCCCCGTCATTGAGCTGATCAAGGGCAAGAATCTGCTGTTTGTGGACGATTCTATCGTCCGTGGTACCCAGCTGCAGGAAACGGTTGATTTCCTGTATGAAAACGGTGCAAAGAGCGTACATATGCGTTCTGCATGCCCGCCCATTATGTATGGCTGTAAGTATCTGAACTTCTCCCGTGCTACCAGCGATATGGAGCTGATCTCCCGTCGCGTGATCGTGGAACTGGAGGGTGAAGAGGGCCTGAATCATATTCAGGAGTATGCCGATGGCAATACTGAGCGCGGCAAGGCTATGCGTAAGGCAATCTGCGAAAAGTTCAAATTCGCATCCCTGGGCTTCCAGACTGTCGATGGTGTGGTTAAAGCTATCGGCCTGGAACCCTGCAAACTGTGTACTTATTGCTGGAATGGCAAGGAATAATTACTGGGAAGTAGCATAGAAAGGAATCTTGTTATGGAAAAGAGTTACTCTGCTAGCTACGCCGCTGCCGGCGTAGACATCACCGCTGGTTACCGTGCGGTGGAATTGATGAAGAAGCATGTTGCCCGTACCCGTAATGAAGGCTGCCTGGATGATGTGGGCGGCTTCGGCGGTTGCTTTGGCCTGCCCGTTGCCGGTATGGAAGAGCCTGTCCTGGTTTCCGGTACCGATGGCTGCGGCACCAAGGT
>JAZQUJ010000150.1:0-4237 GCA_045631245.1 Bianqueaceae bacterium | reverse complement strand
CTGCAAGAAGTTTTGCTTGCAGACTGACAAGAAGTCTGGCATTCGCCGCAGCCGCCTTTTTTAGCGGACTCATTCAGATTTCTGGTCTCCAGAGTTTTGATTCTCTTCATAAAAAACACCTCTTTCTGGTTTGACCATTTCTTAATCGAAATGATTTTCTTCGACACAAAGTTTAGCATTTTTCACATTTACTGTCAACATTTTTTCACATTCAAACTTTCCATGACCGATTTGTAAACAATTTGCACATTTTCCCAAATCGTTTTTGATTTGTATTATAATATCCTTATCAAATACAAAAGGAGATTTTCTCATCATGGAAAATAATCATACATACGAGGCACCTCTGCTGGAGTCTTTACTGCCAGCGGCACAGGAGCCCTTTCAAAACCTGCATCCTTCCGATTTAGACAACGGCGACCTGTTTTCCCGTTCCAAACATTTAGCCTCCACCATGGTGGATTACAAAGAACTGATGATGGTATATTCCTGCGCCATCAAAGAGATCCGCACCAAATTTGAGGTTCTGAATGCAGAGTTCAACATCCGCTATCAACGCAATCCTATAAACTTTATTAACTCCCGCTTAAAGCGAACCTCCAGTATTGCTGAAAAATTAGAACGAATGCACTTGCCCTTTACCACCGCCAACATCGAAAATCATCTTCATGATGTAGCCGGAGTTCGCATTATCTGCTCCTATGTGGATGATATCTATATGCTGGCCAAGGCCTTGATCCAGCAGGATGATATTCATCTGGTACGGGAAAAAGACTACATTGCCAATCCCAAGCCCAACGGTTATCGCAGTCTGCACCTGATCGTCACTGTTCCGGTCTTCTTTGCCAATCAGCGTAAAAATGTAGAGGTGGAGGTCCAGATTCGCACCATAGCCATGGATTTCTGGGCCAGCCTGGAACACCAACTCAAATACAAACATAACATTCCCAACGAAGAAGAAGTGATACGGCAACTGAAAGAATGTGCCGACACCTTAACCGCCACCGACTACAAAATGCTCAGCATCCGCCAAAACATCGAAGACCATACCCAGCAGCCCAACGAAATCGAACTGCTGCTCGAACGGCTCAAAAAACTCGACACCCCCCTCACATAATCCTTTGTGGTGAAACTGTGTAATCAAAATCATCCTAAACGCAACCACGTAAAGAAATATATGTGCAAAGAAAAAATCCAACCTTCTATCGCAGATGCGATTGCGCTTAGCGAACAGCGTCAGCGAGAAGGTTGGATTTTTTAATTGAATCAGATATATTTCTTCAGTGTTGCTCTAACAGCTCCCGGTCCTGCGATCAGCTCTTTAAAGTAGCCGATCACCTTTTCAGCCAGACTGCATTCATACAGGTCTACGCCGAAGATGGCAGCATCCGAAAGAATGGGTTTCAGCTGTGCCTCGTCTACGGGGCCTCCCAGTACGATACCGCTCATTTTTTCCTGCATAGCAGGCAGTAGCGGATCGGGACTCAGATCAAAGGCCTCACCCTCATCGTTTACACCCATCAGATAACGCAACCAGCCGGCCTGTACCAGAGGGATCAGCTTCAGCTCGGAAGCTTCACGATCAGGAGATTCAATATAGGACTTAATGGTTTCACCGAAGCGGATGGCCAACTTTTGAGAGGTATCAGTGGCGATTCGCTGGGGTGTATCAGGCATGAAGGGATTAGGCAGACGCAATGTCAGCACTTCATGCAGGAACTGCTTCGGATCGATCACACCGGGATCCACTACAAAGGGCATGCCCTCTTCATATCCCATTTTCTCCACAAAGGCAGCCAGTTCCGGATCGTTCATCTCGGCGGCGATGGAGGTATGACCCAAAATGCAGCCGTAGATGGCCAGGCAGGTATGCAGCGGATTCAAGCAGGTGCAGACCTTCATCTTTTCTACTTTATTTACGATGTCACGGCTGGTGATGATCACGCCAGCCTTCTCCAAAGCGGGACGGCCATTGGGGAACCAGTCTTCGATAACCAGATACTGCGCCTTTTCAGCGTTAACAAAGGGTGCGGTATAGGTATTCTTGGAGGTAACAAAGGGGCTGATCTCTTCCAAACCATCGGCCAGAAGTTTTTCCTCCACTTTCGCATCGGGTCTGGGAGTGATCTTATCGATCATACTCCAGGGGAAGGCTACCTGAGTTTCCAAATATGCATAGTCGGCGGCCTCGATCTTGCCGTTATCCAACCATGCCTTGGCAATTTCCATTACAGCCATCTGCAGTTTCTCACCATTGTGGGAGCAGTTGTCCATGCTCACCAGAGCAATGGGCTTGCCACAGGTGCGTCCGCGCTGGATGCACAGGGCAGTCAGCTGGGACATAAAGGCCTTGCAGCCCTCGGGACCATTTTCCATGTCAGCTACCACAACGGGCGCCAGCTCGTGAGCGGCGTTACGCAGAGAATAGCCCTTTTCGGTGATGGTAAAGGAAACCATCTGCAGGCTGGGCTGGCAGAACAGATCAGCAATACGCTGAAAATCCTGCTGTACACTCAAGCTTACAGCCAAAGAAGCAATGATCTCTTTATCGATGCTGCCATCGGCATTCATGGTAACACCAATGGTCAGGTTATCGTACGGACGGAAGCACTTGGTGATGATCTCATCGTCGTAGCCTTCGCAACACACGATACCGGTTTCCATGTCACCCTGTTCGATCAACTTCTGGGCGATGGAGCCGGCAAAGATTCTGAAGATATTACCGGAGCCAAAGTGCATCCACTCAGGCTTCACCATGGTGTTAAAGGCGATCGCTTCGGGATTATATTCCGGCAGATGATAGCCCTGCCAGGCTTCAATATTTTTAATGGACTCTAAAGAAAGTTTCATATAAAAAATCCTCCAAAACTGCCTCAAGGCCACAGTCAAACTGCAGCCCAGGCAAATCGCTCTGCCGCCTTACTTAGCAGCCAAAACGGAAAAATTCATTGGTATTATTGTAGCTGATATCGGCCACAAGCTTGGTCAGCTGTTTCTCATCGTAGGGATACTGGCCGCCCTCTACCCATTTGCCCACCATCTCACACAGGATCCGGCGGAAATACTCGTGACGGGTATAGCTCAGGAAGGAACGGGAATCGGTCAGCATGCCAACGAAGCGTCCAAACACGCCATTGGCAGCCAGATCACGCATCTGTTTCTCCATACCTTCCAGATTATCATTGAACCACCAAGCGCTGCCATGCTGCATCTTGCCGGCCACGCCACCGCCCTGGAAGCATCCCATAATGCTGACGATCGCAGGATTATCATTGGGGTTCAAAGAATACAGGATCATCTTAGGCAGACCATCGTTCTCCACGAAGGAGTTCAGCAGCGCTGCCAAATTCTCGGTACCGGACTGGCTGTTAATGGCATCGTAACCGGTATCGGGACCCAGTTTGGCGAACATGGGCTTGTTATTGTTACGCAGGCAGCCGTAGTGAATCTGCATTACCCAGTCCAGCTCGGTATAGCGCTTCGCGCAGGCGATCAGCATCAAGGTCTTGTAAGCGTCAGTCTGAGCCTGATCGGGCTGACCGCCGGCCATGGCGATCTTGAAGGCCTCATCTGCCGCATCTTTGCAGGGCTCTTCAAACATGCTGTAATCCAAGCCATGGTCTGCACACAGGCAGCCGTGGGCTGCAAAATAGTCGATACGTTCCACTAAAGCTTTTGCTACGTCATCGGCGCAGGTCAGTTCGCGGCCTACCACCTTTGCAAGCTGCTGGATATAAGCTGCAAAGCCGGCTTTATCCACATTCACAGCCTTATCGGGGCGATATGCAGGCAGGACCTTGATCTTGAAAGTCTCATCCGCTGCCATCTGATCGTGCCAGTGCAGATCATCGATGGGATCATCGGTGGTACAGATGGCCTTTACATCAAACTTTTCCATCAGCTGACGGGCCGAATAGTTTTTCAGCTGCTCATTGCAGCGGTCGTAGATCTCATCGGCATTATCGGGAGTCAGAGGCTCCATAATACCAAAGGCTCTCTGTAGTTCCAGGTGGCTCCAATGATACATGGGGTTGCCGATCAGCTTCGGCATAACCTCAGCAAAAGCACGGAACTTCTCACGTCCATCGGCCGGACCGGTCACCACATCTTCGGTCACGCCGTTGGCTCTCATCAGGCGCCACTTGTAATGGTCACCGCCCAGCCATACCTGGGAAATATTATCAAATTTACGATCTTCTGCAATGTCCTGAGGACTGATATGACAATGATAGTCAAT
>JAZQUJ010000149.1:0-11142 GCA_045631245.1 Bianqueaceae bacterium | reverse complement strand
AGAATGGTGATACTGTTACTATTACTTACAATACCACCGATGAAGATACTATGTGGTCTGGTTATGTGGCAACTGTTAAGGAAAAGACCTATGAAGTTACCGGTTTGCAGGAATATGTTCCAGCCTATGCTGATATATCCGAGGATTTTCTGACGACTCTAAAAGGAGAAACGGAAGATACGATCTATGCGTATACAGCAGGAAACTATTCCAATACCAATACTTTGAGTAATTTGGAGTATGCAGGTTACATTTTCGGATACACCAAGCATCCGGAAAACTGGCCATGGACTACCAATAGACTGTATGTGATCTATAAGGCAGATTTGACCAATGCAGAAAGCGGAAACAGCCGTAAGATTTACTATCCTGTTAGCTTCCGTAATGTAATGGTACAGGATGGTACGTTCTCTTATGAAGAAAAAGAAGGCCTGCAGGGTTACTCCTATGTGGAAGGTTTGAACACCTGGTCCGATGGTTATGTGAATCCGTTAAGTTGCTATCTTGATCTGGTAGCATATTATGAGGAAGACTATAACTTCGAATGCGGTGATGGATTTGAAGAGTATGCTTCTTATACCAGCATTTCTTCTCTGGAAGACATCAGTGCAGACTATAAAACCATTCTGCAGACGGATGCAAAAGCTAGAGTTGAAGAGTATACTGCAAAATACGATGAGAAAAATGAGCTGAAGGATTTGGCCCTTTTGGGTGAGTATTTGCTGGTTGCCAAAGAGCAGAGCAGTGACTTTACTTATAACAATCGTTATATTGCTGTGTATTCCGGTAAATTGACCAACAAAGACAGCAAATTTAAAGAGACCACCGTATACTATCCTGTGGTATACAATGGTGTTGTAGCACTGCCCGGTGATGAGTTCATGTATATGGAATGCGACGGCCTACAGGGCTGGAGCAACCGACTGGGCGACAGCTGGTACTACACCGATGGATATTTGGATGGTGCTAAAATGTTTGCGGAGCTGGTAACCGTGAATCGCGAGGCCTATACCTATGTGATGTCCGAAGGTCTAAAGCAGTTCGGTGAATAAGGAAGACAGTTGCATGATAAATGCGAAATTGTATAAAAATAATATATAATTAATTAAGGAAGAAATCCTGTCTGTAAGATCAAATCTTCAGACAGGATTTTTTTGTGTGATTTTGCTGTGAATAAAATGCCCTTTCTTTAGCCAAGATATGCTCATAAGAAATCTGCTTTTAGCAGCAGATTCAAAAAGGGAAGGAGCAGAGAATATGAGCGATACAGGAAAAAAACAAGCCGAAAAACAGGCAAAAATATATTTGGCAGTATTAGCCGGTCTCTTGGTAGTAGCGATCATGGTGGCTATGTTTGCCCTGTACAAACAGGAGGTGCCCTCGGCGGAAGCGGAAGACTCAGAGGTGAAGCAGCAGGATCAGGTTGCAGAGACACAGCTTCGTGAGCATCAGGATGCGCAGGCGGTACAGCAGGACTTTAATGAAGCCAACGAACAAATTCAAAACGAACGCATTCAAAATGAGTCAAAACCGGCGGAGCACAAAAAAGAAAACAGTCTGTCACAGAAAAAAGAGCAAACCGAAACAAGTATGTCGGGACAGGAAAAGTCAGAAAATCCGGAAAGTACTTCCGGACAAACAACGGATATCGAAGAAGGCGATGCAAGTGAGGAGTTTGCGGCTGAGCCGCAAAATATGACGGCGACCTTTGATCCTGTCGAGGACCTCATGGTATGGCCGGTGAGCGGTGTGGTACTCATGGATTACAGTGCGGATGCACTGATCTATGATCAGACACTGGACCTGTATCGGACTAACGATTCTATCAGTATTGGTGCGGCGGAGGCGGAGGATGTGTTAGCAGCCGCTGATGGTATTGTGACCGATATTGGTAAGTCTGATTCATTGGGAAATTATATTGTACTGGATAATGGAAGCGGCTATGAAACAACATATGGTCAGCTTTCGGAGGACATGGCGGTAAATGTGGGAGAATATGTGGCTCAGGGCGAGGTTTTGGGCTGCATCGATACACCCAGCTGGTACAGTTCGGCGTTGGGGACCCATTTGACTTTTACGGTAAAGGTAAATGGTGCGACGGTGAATCCGCTGGAGTTTTTAGAAAATGTGTTGGATGACGAATGAGTTTCAGGGGGCGTATCGTGAGAGATATGCTCCTTTTTTATGAAATCAAAAATGATTTAGGCAAAGTGACGAAAATAACATGGGAGAATTGTGCGGTTTAACAACGGATATTTTGAAATACAACTTATTTTCAATTTCAAGGGAGGTAGCTATGCAGAATATAGGAGAAATAAAGCTGTGTAATATAAAAAAACTTGATAGGTTGAAATATGGGATGTGACGGCCCTTTTTGACATAAAATTGTTTTTCTGCTATGATAAATCAACGGTAGATATTGCTGACTGAATGCAAAAGAAAAGGTACGGCTTTGGAGGACTAGGAATGGATAAAGATAAAATACAGATCGAAGGGTTTGATCTTCCAAATGATGTGGGGGAATTATTCTTTTGGAAATGTCATCCGGAGGAAATCACCAAAATACGGGATGTGAATTTTGGCCCGGCTGAGAAAAAGTTGGTTGAAGAGGCTGATGTGGCAGCGGCTTATGGTAAAGAAATAGAAGAAGATCTTCATGTGTTTTTCGATGAAGTGACGATGCGCAAGGTTTCCTTTTTTAAGGAATTTTCTGCTAAAGTACAAAAAGTTCAGGGCTTTGTGGAACTGGATCAGTTGATCGGAATCCTTCGGCGAAGTGATAAGCTGGTTAAATTGGTGATTTGGTATTATTTGAGGACAGAACAGGATCCGGAAGAGGTTTTGAAAGACCTGCTGATGGAAAAGAAAATTCAGCTGCCTCCGAAAATTCAAAAGGGACTGGTCAACTTGATCCTATTTCCGGAGGAAGTGAAAGAAAAGTTGATCAGCGAACTCAAGTCGGCCGGGGAGTATATTAAAAAAATACACGAGAAGAATCAGACATTTATAGAGGAACAAAAACAATATAATACGATAGAAAATGTTCAGTTTGTGGATTCGAAATTGGAAGAATGGTATAAATATCATGAGACGATCAAGGTGCGTTTCTCCTGCATGAATCCTAGAATCATTTGGTGGAATAATTATCCGGAATACGGAAGATTGATTTTGGGTACCGATTATGAAAGCATGCTGAAATCGCTGTGGAATGTGGATATTTCCTTTCCTGTGTTTGCAGCGGCCATGGGCGATGAATTTCGATATCAGATCGTACAGCTGATCAAAACTATGGGAGAGATCAGCATTAAAGATATTTCAAACATGCTTCATATACCTGTTGCAACGGTGGTGTATCATATGGAGAAACTGAAGGAAGCCAGATTGCTGCGGTTTAAAATGCAGGGGAAAACGGCTTTATATTCGTTGAATCCGGCCAGCATTTATCAGGCAATTCAAGAAATGCAAAAATTGATTGCGGGGGAAAAATAAAATGAAACAAGTAGTTGCTTTATTTTTAACAGTTGTATTGTTGATCAGTTTGGCAGGTTGCGGGAAAACAAAGGATGTGGGGCAGGAGGTTTCTGATAGTTTGGTCACATCGGAGGAGACCGAGCCTGTGGAAACTGTTGAAAAAGAGAGCGATGAGCCGCTCCTGGTTTACTATGTTAATCAAGCCGGCAGTGGGGCGATTGCAGGAGCCTATGTGAGTTGGTATAAACTTCAGGATGAGGCAATGGAAATCGAAATTAAGGCATTCAATTCGGCGGCAGAACTGGAAGCGGCGATATACGGCGAAGAACAGCCGGATGTGGTCCTTTTGGATAAGTATACCAGCGGGCCGGTGGTGAATCCTTTTCAGTGGGCCAAAGATGGAAAGGTGACCGGGTTAAGTGCATATTTGGCAGAAGATACGACCTATGAAAGTGAAAACTACATAGAAGGATTGATGCAGGCGGGCCAATATGGCGATGAACAGTATTTGATCCCCCTTTCGGTATGCGGGCAGTTTCTAATGACAAACTCGGATGAGATTGAAGTGGGTGCTTTGGAAAGTTTACAGAATGAATATACCATGAATATGGTGTTGGAAACCATGATCGCCGATATGCAAAGCCATGAGGGTGAAACCGGCTATTATTCGCAGGTCCCTTATTCCTTTTCCGTCAGTACTGTGGTGCAGTGGATGGTGGAATGCTTGGAACAGACCGGAGCTCTGCATGTGGATCGGGAGAGCAAAAGGGTAACGGTGGATCAGGAGTTATTTGAACTGACTATGGAATATTTCAGAGAGACTTATGAAGTTGCGAATCCGTTTCTGATGGGACAGGTGAACGTGATGCAGATGTCATATGCGGATCTGGCAGGCTCTTCTACGGTGATTCTGGGGTCCAACAATATGATCAATACGGCCCGATATATGAGCAGTGCCTGCCAGCAATTGCTGGATCAGGATGCGGTACTGATTCCCTTCGAAATGGCAGAGGGCGGCTATGCGCTCAATATGAATGTGTATGGTATGGTCGGCGGAGCGTCGAAGCAACCGGAAGCAGCCTATCAGTTTTTGCGTACGCTGATGGATTTTTCCCATGATCAGTGGGAAATGATTGCAATGAATGATGTAATTGTTTCGTTGAGTCCTGTGAATAAGAATGAGGCGCTGGTTTTGATTGAATCCTTTGAGAGCATGTCGGGCGGCATGTACAAGATTGGCAAGGAAACCTTTGAGCGTGAACAGCTCCCAGCTGAATTGGCCGAGCAACTTCGAAACGTGATTAGTGAAACGAGTCGAGTGTTTTATGCGGATGAGGAAATTTGCAATGCGATCCTACCCTTTGTAGAAGAATACTTCAACGGCCAGACTGATGATTTGGCAGGGGTGGCTGAAGAAATTAAGGCGGCCATTGAGGCAGTTCTGTAGCATTAATTAACAGAAAGTGGTGGTGTCATTGCTTACGATACTTTTAAAAGGGAAATGGTTTTTCATTAATGACTTTTCGTATACAATGAACCGAATTGCATGGGGAATCATTATAGTTGCATTTGTTTTTTCGGTTTTAAGTTTGATTTGGACAAGTTTACGGAAACCGCTTTCTCGATTTATGAAAGTAAAAGAGGGGTATGTACAGGTTATATATGTATCAAAAGTTACTATGTATGCCAGCTCTATAAGAAGTGTTGCAAATCCCTTTATAACAGTTTGTTTTCTCAACAAGAAACGGAAAAGAAGAAAAAAGTTTTTTATGAAAACTGATGATATTCAGGAGGGCGATAGAGGCGTGTTTCGGTATCAAGGTGCATATGGTCTTGAGTTTAAGGCTGATTCGCAGATCGTCCAAAAAGATTATTATCAAAAGTTCAGCTTTGCTAAAAAGAAAAAAGAGGATCAAGAAGTCAAGGTTAATAACCGCACCCATCATAAAAGAAAATATTGGTAAAATATGAGGACTGCCTATATGTTGAAAGGCAGTCTTTTTCTTTTCACGCAGGGTTTTTGACAAACTTATATGGTCGTGGTAGAATGTAAATGTGTTGAAGTGTGTAAGAAAAATTGTGACTGCTATTGAAGCTATATATGAATGCAATTCTAAAGATGTGGGGAATGATAGGTGATGATGATACTTAGAAGTTCCATATGGGTCGTAAGCGAAACACAGAATATGATTACAAAAGTAGGATGGGGAGCGCTGATTTTGATTGCGCTTGTTTCTGTAATTTGGGGTATATTTAAGAAACCTCTTTCTAGGTTTCGTAAAGTCAGAAATGCATATGTTCAGATTTTACATGTTCAGAACTATGGATTTGGAGAATATACAGGTGGGGAAAAGTCCAGATTGGGACGAAGCTTGTCTTTTTCAAATGCCACGGTGGCAGTTCGTTTTTTAGAACCCAACCGTCCATGGCGAAAAATCGTATATATGGATCTTGAGGGTGTAAAAGAAGGGGAAAAAGGAAAATTACAATATCAAGGAGTGTTTGGACTAAGTTTTCAGCCGGATTCTCAACAGGAGAAAGAGAAAATCTATCAAAAATATAATTTTGCTAAAAAGAAAAAAGAGGATCAAGTAGTCAAGGTTGATAATCGTACCCATCATAAAAGAAAATATTGGTGAAAGCAAAGAAGGCCTGTCGCAACTGTATGACAGACCTTCTTCGTTGTTGAACATTGGTACGAATCGCCCTTTTTGCACTGGTAGCCGGATTAGTCCTCGCGGTCCATTTCCTTCAAAGAACCATCCAAAGCGCTGATCTCGTATTCATATTGGGTGGTGCCCACGGTGAATTCGATATCATAATAGGGCTCGGCGGTGGTATCATCGTATTCCAGAACAGAGGTCAAATTCGAAGCACTGTCGCGGCTGGCACCGGCTTCGGTTAGCGCAATATCGATGGCTTCCTCTTCGGTGAGTTGTTCTTTTACAGTGGCAGTCCAGGATTCGTCATGGTCATCTTCCAACGGATCGCTGCCGTCGCCATTGATGCCGTTGGTGGTACCAGTGTTTCCGCTGGTTTCACCATTGTCGTTTACCATGCCGTGCTGATTGGATTCATCGGAGTCGTTAAGAATCGAATTTTCCAAATGGGAATTCTCTAACCGTGAATTCTCCGGGCGGGAGTTCATGGCTGAGTTTTCCAAGCGGGAGTCATTCAAGCTGGAATCGTTCATCAGGTTGCCCTGAGAATTTTCATGCCCAAGCAAAGAAGATTCCAGATCATTCATCATGGATTCACCTTTATCCACGGCGTTGGAAACGCAGGCACAGCCGGAAAGCAGGGCGGTGCACACAGCCATCGCCAGGGCTGCGGTAATTTTTCTGTGTTTCATAGTGTTTCCTTCCTTTTAATATTAAAAGATTTCGGCTGCGTCTGAGTAAGAGTTTTCAAACAGGCGCAGAAATGGCAAATGAAACTATGCCACTGTTAGACTTTGATTTTTAGCATAAAAATATACGCTTCCAATCGAAAAAGACTTGCGATTACGGAAGCGTATTTTTTGTCAATTTTTAATTTTAAATCAAGGAAGGTAGTTCGTCGAACTTACCCGCAACGCGGGACGAGTCAGCCGAAGGGAAGAAAAGCCCAAATGACGGCAAACACGATGGTGGGCAGCAGGTTGGCGACCTTGATCTTTTTGCCCCAGACTAAATTGAGGCCCACGCAGAAGATGAGGATGTTGCCGGTGAGGGACAAATTCGAAAGAGCCTGCGGCGTCATGATGGGCTCGATGAGGGTGGACAACAGAGTGATGCTGCCTTGAAACAGAGCCACCGGAATAGCGGAAAAGATACAGCCCTTGCCGAAGGAAGCGGTCATGATCATGATGATGATCAAGTCCAGTACGGCTTTGGCGGACAGCGTGGAGTAGTCGCCCAGGGTGCCGTCCTGAATTGAACCAACCACCGCCATGGCGCCGATGCACACTGTGAGGGAGGCTGTAACGAAGCCGCCTACAAAGCCGGTATCGCCCTCACTGCCGGTTTTGCGTTTAAGCCATTCGCCGAACTGTTCGAAACGGCTTTCCAGGTTCAGCAGTTCACCGAAGAGCGCGCCCAGCGCGAAGCAGACGATCATCATCATAGTGCCGGAGGTTTCCAGGCCCGAAGTTGTAATTTTGTACATCTCGGAAAGACAGCCGGAGATGCCGATGAAGAGCACACAGATGCCGTTGGCGCTCATGAGGGTGTCTTGAAAGCGCTGTGTGAGGCGTTTGCCGAAGAGCAGGCCGAAAAGTCCGCCGGCGAGGATGCCAGCTACATTGATAAGAGTACCGAGTCCAATCATACTTGCGGTTCCTCCTTGCTTGCTGTCGGAAGCCCCAGCAGTTTGGCAGCGTTGTCACGGCAGACCTTACGGTATACCGTTTCGGAAATGGCACCGCTTTCGCAGAGACCGTCGATGAAGTCGCGGAAGGTGAAGGGGTGGGTATTAAAAGATGCACAGATATCGCAGCCGTAGTAGATGCGGTCCTGAAATTCGGTCAGGAAGGACACGGCATTTTCCACATCGCGGGTCAGGGCATTGGCACCGCTGCCGGCGGATAAGTCGCAGGTCAGGTTTTCATATTCCCGCATTAGATGGATCAGGCGGCCGGGCGTAACCTTGCCGGTGGGGTAGGAATTGCGGGTCTCTTCGGTATTGTCGGCAGACATTTCGCTCCAGAAGGGTTGGGAATGTCCGATGAACTGAAGTTTCGGATGCTTTTTCAGCATCTTTTCCAGTCGAGGCAGACCCAGATCGTCCACCATGCCATACCAGTAGCCGAGTGCAGGAGAAACATGGAACAGTACAGGCAGTCCCACTTCCTCACAGTGGGAGAAAAGGTTATCCATGCGAGGATCATCGGTGTAAATGTTGGCGGTCAGTTCACCAAGGCCTTTAGCACCTAACTTTTTATAGTGATCCAGCAGGTAGGAAAGGTCGGCGGTTCCGTCGCTATTATTGAGTGCGCGAGGATCCACATTGCAGAACCAGGAAAAACGGTCCGGATATTTTTCAGCCGCATAGATGCAGCCTTCATTACTCATGATCACGGGCTGACCCTCCGGCGATACAATGGGCAGCAGTACGCCCCGCTCGATATCAAGACGGTCATACATTTCGATCAGCTCTTCCGGGGAGAGCATGCGGTAACCGCTGGCCGGGTGGGCGGGTGTCCACTGGGGGAAAGCAACGATGTGGGCATGGATATCAATTTTTTTGAATGGGTTCATTTGGGATGTATTCATGAGAAGTACTTCCTTTTCGTTTTTTGGGTATTATATCATCATTTGGGATTTTGCCCATGAAGAATTTTATTTGAGGGGATGATTCAGGCAGACCAAGGAGCGCTGCGGTACGCCGATGTCATCCGCGATTACTTGGCATTTGGTGATCAGCATGAAATAGATGTTCTGATCGAGGCGGTCGCTGAGGGTTTCGTAGTTAGCCTGCCCCTTGGCGATGACCAGATCAGCTTTGTGATAGATTTCCTGAAAAGCCGAACTGCAGTGTTCGATCACCGTGCCCTGGGAGATGTCACCGTTGCTGATGATGGTGGCATATTCATTCATACCGACTTTATAGGCATCCTCCTCGGTGGAATCGTTGACCACGGGAGCACCACGGACACCGAAGTAGATGTTCAGGTCGGGATTCTGCTGTTTGATCAGTTCAATAAGTAACTTGTCCAAACAGATCTCGCCACAGTTGTCACCAAGGTAGAGCAAGGTTTGGGCGTGACTGAGATCGATTCGCAGTTGGTCGGTTTGGTCAATGACAAAGGGGAGAGTGGTGGCTTGATCCAAAAGTTCCATCACGTTTTCAGTGGTGACCAGTTCACCGCTGTGGGCAGGACTGAAGTCGATGATGTTGGCGGCAGAAGCATATTGCAGAGCTGCCTTAAATGGGTCATCGGCTGCTTTGATTTTGCTGCGTATGTCGGGCAGCAGCTGTAGGATCAAGTTATTGAAGTAGTCGCGGACTTCTTGATAAGGATCCTCATTGCCAATATGTTTTTTGAGCATGGCATAGGTGTCACCGGCTACTTCCGGATTGGTTTTGTTAAAGTCTAAAGTAGCCATGTAGGCGAAGACTTGTTTATATAAGGTTTCGCGATCCTGTGCGCCGGTCAGGTGTGCGGTCTTGATGACCTGACTGACCAGGCAGGGGATGCATTCGTCGTGCATTTTCATGGTGGGATTCCTCGCATGATAGAGTTAAGTTGAACGATGTCGTCCTGTTTGCCGCTTGGCGACGGATATGAAAATTATAACACAACTTGGTGCGGCTGTCATTGGGGAATGTGACTAAGGTTATGGAGTTTGATTTTGTAAAGAGCATCGGCAGAATCAAAAAACTCTCCCCAAATCGCAAAATTCGTGCTATAATATCTCCATCAATACCAGAAAGAAGGATTTCAAAATGCAAGACCCGACCATTCAAATGATCAAAGACCTCTCCGATGCCTTTGGAGCATCCGGATTTGAGGATGACGTAACAAAAGTAGCTAGAAAGTATGCTGAGGACTTCACCAGCCACATCGAAGAAGACAGCATTCGCAATATTTATCTGCACAAAGCGGAAAATGAAGGAAGCAAGCCTGTGATCATGCTGGATGCTCACAGCGACGAGACCAGTTTTATTATTCAGGCCATCCGTCCTAACGGAACCTTGGAGTTCCTGCCTTTGGGCGGCTGGGTGCCGAACACCGTGCCAGCTCACAAAGTGAAGATCAAAAATAAAGAAGGAAAGCTCATCTCCGGCGTGGTGGCCAGCACACCTCCTCATTATACCTCTGGCCCCTTGGGCGGTGGTGATACCCGTATCGACCAGATGCTCATCGACGTGGGCGCTACTTCTAAAGAAGAGGTAGTCAGAGACTTTAAGATCGGCGTGGGCGCACCTGTGGTGCCCGATGTGGAGATGGAATACAACGAAGTTAATGGCGTGTGCTTAGGTAAGGCCTTTGACTGCCGTATCGGCTGTGCTGTGGTACTGGAAACCATGCGTCGCTTGAAGGGCAAAAAGCTGAATCTGGACGTGGTGGGTACCTTGACTTCCCAGGAGGAGATCGGTGACCGTGGCGCCAAGGTTGCGGTAGATAATGTAAAACCCGCCATTGCCATCGTGTTCGAGGGTGCTCCTGCTGACGATACCTTCATGCCGGAATATAAGATCCAGACCGGTATGCACCGCGGACCCATGCTTCGTCATATGGACCGCAGCATGATCACCAATCCCAGATTCATTCGCTATGCTATCGACATGGCAGAAGAGCTGGGCATTCCGGTACAGGAAGCAGTGCGCAGCGGCGGTGGAACCAACGGAGCCATGATCCACGTGGCCAACGGCGGTGTGCCTACCATCGTACTCAGCGTCCCCGTACGTTATACTCACAGCCATCATTGCTACACTGCAATGGATGACTTCGAAAAAGCTGTGCAGCTGGCTGTGGCAATTGTGGAAAAACTGGATGCCGAAACGGTTGCTGGCTTCTAAACAGGTTCACCATAACTTAATTAAAAAGAAAAAAGAAGAACATGGTATGTCAAGTTTGGCGAAAACTTAACATACCATGTTATATTTTGAAAAGAATTTTTAAGTTGATAAATATTTTTCCAGAGCCTCCAAAATGCCGCAGGAAAAGTAGCCGCGGCTGGCACCGCC
>JAZQUJ010000148.1:0-4451 GCA_045631245.1 Bianqueaceae bacterium | reverse complement strand
CTATAAAAGGAAGTAATAATCCTAATGCAATTCCCATAATAATTTCTCCTTTTATGATAACAAAGTTCTGGAAACCGGTTTCTCCCGCTGCTTCAAAGTAGTCAACCGTACCACCTCACCGCAAACAGATTTGATGACCGCCACTACTTCTCCCGCCTGTTCATGTGGTTTCCTCTTTTCTATCGATCTTCCATCGACTTAAAACCATTGTATCATATTCGTTTGCGAAAGAAAATCACAAAGAAGCAAATATTTTACTTCCTTTGTACTTCAGCCAGCGAACGAAACCTATAGTTGCTGATGCCAGCAGCACATCTACTCCTATCAGATAGATCAGCGCATCCACAACATCCATTAGCAGATAGTATCCAACACCGAAGCCCAGCACCAGACCCATGCCGCCAAACATGGTAAGCATCACGCTCATAGACTGTTTGATCGGCACAATTTCATTGGTCCAGGTCAAATTGGGTGCCTTTAAATTCAATACTAGGCCCAAGAGCGCCATGAACACAGCAAAAAGTACCACGGTTATAGGCATCACGATCACAAAGCCTGCCTCCGGACGAACCACGATCAGCATACTGACAATCAAAAATAACATTGGAATCGCCGACAGTATAAGCTGTAATTGAATCTTAGCTTTCAGCACTTTCCAGGGATCAACAGGCAACACCTGCAGGATCCATAGATTCTTACCTTCCAAAGAAACCGAAGGGGCTGTTATATCATTCATTGATGCCATCATACATAACATCGCGGTCATCCCCATGGGAACAATACCTTCATCAATGTTTGAAAGCAACGGCATATACTGCAGGATCAAATCGCCTTTAATCAGCAAAAATACAGCAGCCACAACCATAAATACCAGACCTAATCCACAGTTCATCATATAATTAGCACTGGATGTGAATCTTTTTAATTCCTTGCGCAGCAGTGCCTGTTCCACACCGGCATTTTTGACCGTTGTTTCTTTATAGCGAAGTTTCACTTCACCTTTTTTGGTGGACGCCATCTTCAAAAAACTACGAGACAACAACACATATACCACCGCAAACAACCCGGCTATGATAGCAGTGAAAATCAGCATGGAGCTAAAATTTCCCTCTGCAGCCAGACCCATATGATAAAACGGATACAAAATACTCTTCACCGCTTCCGCTGCCCCAACAGGATTCATCAAAATATCAGTGAGCGCAGCATATGCTTTTGAATAACCGTAATAATAAATGGCAATAAAGCCCAATGACAGTGCCACCATGGCAAAGCTCTTACCGCGGCCTCGCATGCGTCCGGCTACCTGTGCAACCACCCAGCCCAGGATACAGGATAAGCTGAGCACCAGCAGCGACAATACCAGCGGAATCACTATGCTTAGGATAATGCCAGCACCTCCTGCACTGCCTTGATCGATCCACACGATCAAGGCCGGGATCATAACCAGAACTTCAAACAATAATCCCATCACATACACGCCAAAAAGTCTGGTAAACAGAATATTCGATACGGGTATGGGCATCGACAACAATAAATCATTATCCTTCGCCTGATACAGGGTGGAATAGGTGATAAACACACTGCCCACTACGCCCATCAGTAGGGCGATCATACCCATGATGGCAAAGTATAACCAGCCAAACCCTGCCATGCTCAACGGTGCACACAACGTATCGGCCAGCATATAAAACATGGCAATAAACACACCAAATACATAAATATACAACAAGCCGAAACCGATACCGGCGGCTTTGCTGCGCTTTTTACCGTTTTTCCCTTTTCGTACAAAGCCGGCAAAGGTCTCTAACAGCTGTTTTTTCAATAACGCTTTAATCATTTTTCATTCTCCAGATCCAGGAATACCTGCTCCAGGGAGGTGTCGCCCTTGACCTCTTCCATACAGCCCTCACGGATCAGCTTACCATCTTTAATAATAGCTACCTTGTCACAGAGTTTTTCTGCCACTTCCAATACATGGGTGGAAAAGAAGATGGCTCCTCCTTGATTGCAGATTTCTCGCATCAGCTGTTTCAGCAAATGACTGGCCTTCGGATCCAAACCAACAAAGGGCTCATCCATGATGAGCAGCTTCGGCTCATGAATCAATGCAGAAATAATGGCCAGCTTCTGCTTCATACCATGGGAGTAGGCTGAGATGGGCTGAGCCAGATCGTCGGTCAGCTCCAGCATGTCAGCGTACTGACGAATCCGCTCTTGGCGAACCTTCGCAGGTACTTCAAACACGTCTCCCACAAAATTCAAAAACTGAATACCGCTCATGAAATCGTATAGATCCGGATTATCGGGAATATAGGCGATCTTTTTCTTGCAGGCCAAAGGATCTTCCTTAATGGATACTCCGTCGATGTAGATCTCACCTTCATCAAACTGCAAAATGCCGCAGCAAGCTTTAATCGTCGTAGTCTTGCCTGCCCCGTTATGACCAATGAACGCGTACAGTTCGCCGGGCTGTATATGCAGGGTCAATTGATCCACTGCCTTTTTATCTCCATAAATTTTAGTTACATTTTCAATTCTTAACATTCAGTTACTTCCTTTCTGCCGCTATTATTTCGCCGGCACAAGTGATATCATTATGATATCACACCCCTCTTTCTCTTGCAATAGCTACGCGACATTTATGCGGATTTTGTTTAATACTCCAGGTGTCGTCCTTTTTTCCGCTCTCGGCGGTTCTCTTGTTTATGTTTATGTTTTTCAATGCTGCGGAATGCTTTGTGGGCCACATGCCGCGCGTGGCGCTCAATACGGACGGCTTCCTTCTGCAGTGCTACATAGGCTTGCCAGCGGGATTCCTCCAACAAGCCTTCCTCGATCGCCTCTCGAATCGCACAACCCTTTTCGTTTTGATGGGTGCAGTTGCGGAAGCGACAGTTTCCTAAGAATTGCTCTACTTCCGGAAACTCTTTTTCCACGCCTTCGTCATTATCCCACAGGGCAAGAGTACGCATACCGGGTGTATCCATCAGTCGAACATCATCGTTGGTAAATAAAAGCTGACGATGAGTAGTTGTGTGACGGCCTCTGTCATCCTTCTCCCGTACAGCAGAAGTTTCCATTGCTTCCTCTCCCATAATAGCATTGACAAGACTCGATTTGCCCACACCGGATGAGCCAATGAATGCAATGGTTTTCCCGGGTTTTAAATAGTTTTGAAGGGTTTCCAGCCCCTGTCCGGTGACACTGCTGATCACGTGTACCGGTACCCCCGGCACGACCACTTCCACCTGCATCTGTAAAACTTTTCGCATTTTCTCCGGCACTAGGTCACTCTTGGTAAGCACCACCACCGGCTGAGCTCCGCTCTGCCAACACTGGGCAGCGTATCGTTCCAATCGACGAAGGTTTAGGTCATGGTTGCAGGAGGTCATGATCCAAATATAATCCATATTGGCAGCCACCGCTTGACGTCCGCTGCGCACACTAGCACTGTTATAACGATAAAACACAGTTTTTCTCGGCTGTATACCTACGATCTGATAATCAGACGATTCATTCTCTCGCTGTACTTCCACCATATCGCCCACTGTTGGAAATTCGGTATCTGCTTCGGTATAAAAGACTGCCGACTTTAACTGTCCGGCGGCTATTCCCTGCTCGGTTTTTAATATATACCGTTGTTTGTATTGTGCTGTGATCAGGGCATATTGTTTGTTTTCATTTTTCATAAAAAGACTCCATTTCTATTTTTATTGATTCGGCCCCCGGCTGCCCTTTCCTTTTTTCTAAACCGATACAATTCAGGCAACAAAAAAACACGCTTTCGCGTGTGTGCCTGACTTTCCTATAGCAATCTTTATTCACTTACCGGGAAAATCCAAGATGCTGTCATGCAATCACACACTATTTTGTTTCGATTCATGTGACATCTCTCCCTTCCGGCCTTTCAAATGAAATAGCGTCTTATAAATTTACCCTTCGGTATTGTCTTTAGCATAACGCAGCATCCCGTTGATGTACAGAGGCAAATATGGTTATAATCGTTTTATCCGCTTTTCTTCGTCCGGTTTGCCGCTGTGCGGCGAAAAGTAAGGGAGCACCACTGTGGTACCAGACCGCATTGGTGCTCTCTTCTTTTTATTCCATTGCTTCAAAACAATATAGATTTCCGTAGCTCCAGTTGAAGTCACTGCCATTGTGACGATCAAAGGTCAGCCAGAAATATCGTTCTCTGCTTCCCATGCAGATGGGCATCACCGTACCCCAGCCACGAAAACCACCGTCAGGAAAATCGAAGTTAGCTTCTTTCATTCCTTCCGCACTGTAGATTCGATAGTTGGATACCTTATTAAAGTCATTGCCGCAGACAAAGTAAACTTTATCCCCAATGTGCACAAAGGAGCCACCGGTTTCTGCCCCCTCCAATCCTTTTCCGATGTATTCAAACCCATCAAAAGGACTCTTGGAGCGATAGAAAATGTATCGATATC
>JAZQUJ010000147.1:0-1647 GCA_045631245.1 Bianqueaceae bacterium | reverse complement strand
AATGATATGGGTGAAGTGGAAGACAGCTTTAATGTGCATTTTGGGAAACTTTCCGGCAGTGAAAAGAGCAGAAATCTGGCACTTGCAAAGACGATTCCATTTGCAAATACCAACGAGCAGTTAAAAGAATATACATTTTCGTAAAATGCAAAGGGGAAGGACAGTATCTATACCCTGCTTCCGGCAATTCAGCAGTGCGGTCTGAAAAATGATGCGCTGATGGAGCTTTTATATGAGCAAATTGCGGATGGATTTCCGGTGGATTATGAATTTGCCACATTTGTATTTCATGGGACTTATGATGTGCCAATCAAGGCGAAGGATAAGGAGAGCTTGTGGGATTCAGAGGAAGTGTATGATTTTATTGTTTGCACGGTGAGCCCGATGGCGGCAGAGTATGAGCCGGCGGATCCGGTGTTTGGATTTCTTTATCCGGCGTTTTCTGACAGAAGCGGGGATGAGGAGAAGATAGATATTTTTCATGCGGATCCGGAATGTGTAGAAGAAGGGTTGCTGTATAAGATATTAGGGAAAATAGAATAAAGTGAAAAAGTGGTCGAATTCGACCACTTTTTATTTGCTTTTTAAAGTGTTCAGAAATGAACATTTTAATTGTATATTATTAAAAATTATTAATCGCTTCCACCGTACGAGCAATCTGCTCCTCATTTGTGATCCTAGGTACTCCATCGCCTTCCTGGGCACCATACATGCCAAAGTAAGCATGACATCCGCCATCGATGATCACTTCTTTAAAATCATCCGGGAGATTTTCCTTATTTGCTTCATAATTTTCTCTATTCAGTACCAGATCTTCGCTGCCATAAATTGACAGCACTTCCACATTCAAATCTGATAAATCAGAAGTTGAATAGGAGCCAAGTAAAATCAGGCCATCAAAGGAATCGCTATGTTTGGACAAATAAGAAGCTGCCATAGAGCCGCCAAGGGAATGGCCGCCTATATACCAGTTTTCAACTTCCGGATAGTTTTCCTGTAATCCATCTGCGGCATTACTATCAAATACTGCCAAACGAAATGGCATTTTTACCAGAATACAAAGAGTTCCTTTTGATGCCAGTGCTTCCATAAGAGGAATATAAGCAGTGTGTTCTACTTTGCCGCCTGGGTAGAAGATGAGACCGTTTTCTATTTGATCCGGTTCAAATATGAGATATCCATTTTCATCTGTTTGCATTTCTATCGCAGATTGTTCGGTGAAGTTTGCGATTTTTTCCATGTCTGCATGATAATAATCTCCAAGATAAATTGCACATGCAATCACGAGGGCGAGGATAATTCCGCCAATTCCTAATATTTTGCCGGTTTTTCTTCTAGCATTCCAAGCATGCATTCTTTCAATCTCCTTACACTTTCCGTTTCTTTTTTCTTCACATGAGTTCCCATGCCAAGTTCTCGGATGGCTTTTGGTTCTACCGGGATACAAAGCACGTTGTCCGTACGACCGCGGATCATCAGTTCCGACATCATGGTTACTCCAAGTCCTTTTCCAACCATCTGAATCAGCGTTTCATCATCTACCCTGGCGGTTCTTGCATTTAGCTTAATCCCCAGAGGAGAGAGTGCTGCTTTCACATCCATATCAAATCTGCCATAAGGCATGAGAAATTCTAATCCTTCAAATTC
>JAZQUJ010000146.1:0-4373 GCA_045631245.1 Bianqueaceae bacterium | reverse complement strand
AAGTACATTACCATAACCAGAGGCAGGAAACCTACCACTGCTACCACACCACCGATCACGCCGTCAACCAAGATCGCAGAAACAAGGGGGTTCGCATCAGCAAAGAACTCACCCACCCAGACCTGGAAGGTTTCCAACCAGCCCACCAGAATATCGGCAATGGGAGTACCCACCCATACCTGAGAGATCTGGAACACTAAGAACATCACCACTGCAAAAATCGGAATACCCAGCCATTTGTTGGTCAAAACCGCATCGATCGTATCACCAAAGTGTTTGTCTTTGGTCAACACCTTACGCTGCTCGATTTCTTTGACAATTCCATTTACAAAGGCAAATCGCTTACGGTCTGCCTCTTCCACGGCCTTCTTATCACCCAAATCAATCTCGCCCTGTACATAGGGTGCTTTCTGCATCTTGTTAGCCTGCTGAATGGCTGCAGCCACCAGCTCTTTTAGGCCTTCGGCCGAAGTGGAAATGGTTTTTACCACAGGACAGCCCAGCTTCGCAGACAGAGCCTTATCGTCGATGGTATTGCCTTTTTTCTTATTCAAATCGCTCTTATTCAGTGCAACCACCATGGGAATGCCCAGTTCCAACAGCTGCGTGGTAAAGAATAGACTGCGGCTAAGATTATCCGCATCTACAATGTTGATGATGACATCGGGCTTTTCGTTCTTTACATAGGAACTGGTAATGCTCTCTTCACTGGTGAAGGGAGACATAGAGTAAGCGCCGGGCAGATCGACAGCGATCAGCTGCTCACTTTCTGCATACGCTTTTTTGATGGGACTTTCCTTTTTATCAACGGTAACACCGGCCCAGTTGCCGACTCTTTCGTTACCTCCGGTCAGCGCATTAAACATTGTGGTTTTACCTGAATTGGGGTTGCCTGTTAAAGCAATTCGCATTTTAAATTCCTCCTGATTTTAACTTTATATAAATCCTTTTGGATAATATGATACTTTTAAGTAGTTAGTACAAACTAACCTTCGTGCAAAAAAATAATCCGCAGATTATTTTTAATTAAATGATGATCGCTTCTGCCAGTTCCTTATCGATGTTATAGCGTGCATCTTTGATGGAAACGGTACAGCCGCCCCGACGATGCGTGATCACAGTGATCGCTTCACCGCTATAGCATCCCAGTGAGAACAGGAATGCATTCAGTTCTTCATCATCTGTATTGATTTGTTGAATAATATATTCTCTTCCTTCTTCTGCTTCTCTTAATGTCATATCGAATACCGCCATACTATTTTCTTTTAGTAAGTTAAGACTAACTCACCTGTTATAAAAAAGAGTTATTCTTGACTAACTCATTTGTAAGTATACTCAGCTTTCCATGATTTGTCAATACTTTTTCTAAATTTTACAAACAAAAAGTCCGTGTTTGTGTTCCAGCGGACTACAAACACGGACCTTGATTACAACTGACTCATCGCTTACAGCTTATTCACATCAGCCTTAGTAATAATATGGAACCCGGCCTCTTCCAAAGTGGTTTCTGCCAGTTCATTATCCTCCACTCGGATTACCACATAAGCATGCTTTTCGGTACGAGCCATGAAGGCATACATATATTCCACGTTGATGTTCTTATCGTCCAGCACTCTCAGCACGGCTGAAAGCTTACCGGGCGCATCGCCGATCTTCACACCCACAACTTCGGTCACCTTCAGCAAATATCCGGCTTCGGTCAATGCTTTAACTGCTGCTTCCTCCTCGTTTACGATCAAACGAAGGATACCAAAGGCTTCGGTTTCTGCAATAGAAAGAGCTCGCAGATTAATATTATTTTTTGAAAGGATCTCCGTGATTGAAACAACGGTGCCCTGCTTGTTTTCCACAAATACTGTTAACTGTTTGATAGCCATGATGATTTCTCCCTTCTATTAGATCAGTTTTCTCTTATCAACAACACGAACGGCTTTACCTTCGCTTCGTGCAATAGACTTGGGTGCAACAAGATGAACAGCAGGATTGATACCCAACATATCCTTCATTGCGTTCGCCAGCTGTCTTTCCATGGCGATGATCTCACCTACTTTATCGGTGAACTTCTCAGGAGTCATCTCTACATTTACTTCGAAGGTGTCGGTATTCTTCACACGATCCACCACGATCTGGTAGTTGGGCTCATAACCTTCCTTCAGTAGTACGGTTTCGATCTGGCTGGGGAATACGTTTACGCCGCGGATGATCAGCATGTCATCGGTACGACCCATGGGCTTAGCCATCTTGATCAGGGTACGGCCGCAGGAACATTTCTCACGGGACAATACGCAGATGTCGCGGGTGCGGTAACGCAGCAACGGGAATGCTTCTTTATCCAACGAAGTGAATACCAGCTCGCCCTTGCTGCCCTCAGGAAGCACTTCTCCGGTGTCAGGATCAATAATTTCAGCATAGAAATGATCTTCATTAATATGCATACCGGTCTGTTCGGAACATTCGAAGGCAACACCGGGGCCGGTGGTCTCGGTCAGACCGTAAATATCATAAGCTTTGATGCCCAAGGTTTCTTCAATATTATGACGCATCTCTTCGGTCCAAGGCTCTGCGCCGAAAATACCGGCTCTCAGCGGAATATCTTCCGGCTTATAACCCTGTTCCTTCAAAGTTTCACCAATATATGCGGCATAAGAAGGAGTACAGCAGAGAATGGTTGCCTGCAGATCCATCATGAACTGGATCTGACGGTCGGTGCTGCCGGAGGACATGGGCAGGGTCAAGCAGCCCACACGATGGGAACCACCGTTCAAACCGAAGCCGCCGGTGAACAGGCCGTAACCATATGCCACCTGACAAACGTCTTTCTTGCTGCCGCCGGTTGCCACAATGGCACGGGCACAGCAGTCTTCCCACAAATCAATATCATTCTGTGTATAGAAAGCAACTACTCGACGACCGGTGGTACCGGAAGTGGAATGAATTCGCACACAATTTTCCAAAGGAGTTGCCAAAAGTCCGTAGGGGTATGCATCACGCAGATCAGCCTTGCTCAGGAAGGGCAGTTTATGCAGATCGTCGATGCTCTGAATATCTTCCGGTTTTACACCCTTTTTATCCATTAAATCACGATAGTATGCTACGTTTTCGTAAACATGCTTTACCTGCTTCACCAGTTTTTCGGACTGCAGTTTTTTCATTTCCTCGCGCGGCATTGTTTCAATGTCTTTTTGATAGTAATTCTGTGCCATTTTGTGACCATCCTTTCTGTTTACCTGAGTTTCCAGGTCATTCAATAAAACTTCGGATCGTGGAGGAAACCAATAAAAAAGTCCTCCGCATTCCGATAGAGAATACAGAGGACGAGAAATCGTAGATCCCGTGGTACCACCTCAGTTCGCCGCCGTCTCACGCCAGCAGCCTTATCAGGTACTAACATACCCTAGTTCTATGACGGGAACTCCCGTTGCATCCTACTAAAGATCTCTCTTATTCAGTGCACTGCTAACAGAAGGAATTCGAGAAGGACGCCCCCTTTGCCTCGCACCAACCGGCAACTCTCTCCAGGTTCTTTCCAGCCTACTAGTTTCTGCTCATCGCATTTGATTTAGTTCTTTTTTGAACTTGTGAGTACTTTACCACTACAAAGTGGAAAAGTCAAGCAATTTTTTAAACTTTTTTCTTATGTAAAACCCCCAGAATGCCGGTCCTGGTCTTTTGATCCCTAGCGTCTCGCTAGGTGGGTGTCCGCAGTGTATGCTCAGCCTTCCCCCGCCTGAAACCCGAAGGTTTTACAGGAATTAGCTTGGGGCCTGACATCACATACTGTACATGGTAGGATTCCCTTATTCATGGTGTAGGTTCAAAATAACAGGTTATCGAACATCCCAGGAAGATTTTCATGAACTTATTATACCTCAGACAATAAATTTAATTCAAGGTCTTGACAGGAAATTTTGCTTAGAAAATCTTTCCAAAAAGTATTGACAACCTTGGACAAGACTTCCGGTCGGTTCCTTTTTTGCCGCCCGCGGCGGCAGAAAATGACCTTATTGTTCGCCCTTCAGCCGTCCCAAATAATCGCGAATCGCCCGCTCGGTCTTGTTATCGCAAGGTTCATAATAGCGTGTACCCACCAGTTCATCGGGCAGATACTGCTGTTGCACATAATGATTCGGATAGTCGTGGGGATATTTGTAATCCACGCCGTGCCCCAGTTTCGCACTGCCGCTGTAATGGGCATCGCGCATGGAAGGCGGAATCTGCCCCACCTCTTTGGTTCGGATATCTTCCAGCGCTTTGAAGATCGCAGTCCCGGCGGAGTTGGATTTAGGCGCGGTGGCCAGTACCAGTACGGCCTGGGCCAGATTCAGCGAGCACTCGGGAAAACCCACTTGCAGGGCCGCATCCACACAGCTTTT
>JAZQUJ010000145.1:0-2619 GCA_045631245.1 Bianqueaceae bacterium | reverse complement strand
GATTTCCTCATGCAGTTCCAGAGCGATATTCTGCAGATCCCTGTGAGCAAGACCGCCAATCCGGAGGTTACCGCTTTGGGTGCTGCTTTCATGGCCGGTCTGGTTATGGGTATTTGGCCCGACCAGCAAGCACTGCAAGCTATGGTAACAGAAAGCCGCCGCCTGTATCCGCAGATGAAGCCGGAAGACGCCTCTGCTTTGTATCAGGGCTGGCTGGAGACCATTGGTCAGGCTTAATTAAACCTCTAAACAACTTGTTGGAATCAAAAAGCCGAATTTGTTGGAATATTTACCCTTGTTTATTCCAACAAATCCGGCTTTTTCATTTGAACTTTATATTTTATACTCTTCCTGCCTCTTTAGCCATAGCCAGCAACAGGCTCTTGTCATCTTCTTCAGCATCTTCCGAGATTTCCCAGCTCATCACGCCGCCCAGTTCTTCCATGGCAAAGCGAGTTTTTGCCTGCAAAGTGGGAATACCATTATAATGAGCCTCAATGTCGCCCATCATCTTTACGTCGTGCTGATCCGCATCGGGATGGGCCGCCAAGATCTTCCAATAAGCGCCACCGGGACGACCATAGAAGGGAACACCCAGCACCAGCTTATCCGCCGGAACCTTGCGCTCATCACGCCACATACGACCGCTGCGCAGGGCAAAATCATAAGAGCTATGCAGAGCACCATTGCCGCCATCATAGACCATCAGGTTGATCCAATCAAACAGTTCCAAAGCTCGATCGGTAAAACCATATACAATATCTTTCACCGAATTACCCAAATGATCATTTCCATTATCTAAAGCGCTCACACCGGCAAACACGGCTGCGGTTAACAGCTTTCCTCTTTCCTTCATGGCAGCTGACAGCAGTTCCAACAGTTTTTCATTGGCAGCAGCGGTATGAATACGAGGATATTCCCAGTCCATGTCTGCTCCGTCAAAGTCGAACTCATCTACTACCGCTGTTATCGCCTTAGCCAGACGTTCGATCTTTTCCGGCGTTTCAGTCGCTTTTTCAAAAGTGGCTTCCAACGGCACATCCTGCCAGGACCAGCCGCCCACTGAAATCACGATGGTCACACCATGCTCATGGGCCTCTTTTACTACCTGATGCACAAAATCAGGATTGGCAAAGGGACGGATATCGCCCTCTTCAGTAGGTACCGCAAAGGCATAGTTGATAAAATCTAAGCAGTTGTAACGCAGTTTCTGAATGCCGCCCTCATTCCAGCCGGCGATGTAGGTTCCGATTTTAAATTGATTCATTTTGTTTTCTCCACAGAAGCAATCAGTGTATTTTTAATATCCTTCATTCCTTTGATCGTGGGGTGTCCGCTGGTCTTATTGATCCTTCTGAAGCAGATCGGCTGAATCTTGTAATGGTCGCAGGCTTCCAGCATTCCTTTTCGAATCTTGCGGTTCAGACCGGTGTTCACCATCCAACAGATGTTGGCTTTCGGCGCTGCCGTTTGCAGACGGTGCATGAGGAAGCTGACGGCAGGAAGGACTTTGTGCAGGTCTGCTTTAGTCCAGCTGCCATACTGCAGCTTGCCTTTTTCGACGCCGGCCCAGCTGTCGTTGGTGCCGCCGAAGATGAGAATGGTGTCCACCTGATTTTCCATGAAAAAGTCCTGTTCAATCAGGCAGTTCAGGCGATAAATGAAGGATGAGGACCGGGAACAGTCCACGTCGTTGTAGCCGGTGTAGCAGATGGTGGAACCGGACCAGCTGTTGTTCAGCAGGATGCGGCAGTCGGTTTCGGCCTGCAGCTGATGCCACCAGGTTTCCTCCACGTGACGGACATCGGTGTTACCGGGTTCATTTGTATAATAGGGCGCATAGCCTTCCGGGATATATCCTTTGAAGGTGGAATAGCTGTCGCCAATGATGAGTGTATTTCCGAATTGCATAGGGCAAGCTCCTTTTTCTGTAGTTCTATCTTCATTGTATCATTAAAGCCGGGCGCGTGCAACCGCCGCGGGCGGATTCGGCAGTCTTTTCCATCATCTATTGCAGATTACACATTTCGGTGTTATACTTAACGTAATTACGTATTATGAGGTGACTTTCATGACATGGCTTTTTATGGCAGTTCTGTCTGCCCTGTTTGCGGGTTTGACTTCAATTTTGGCCAAGTGCGGTATTCGCAAAACCGATTCTGACGTGGCCACCGCCCTGCGTACCATTGTGGTTCTTCTATTTTCCTGGATCATGGTGTTTGTGGTAGGGTCGCTTCCTACAATTACCTCCATCAGTACCAAATCGCTGATCTTTCTGATCCTTTCCGGTTTTGCCACCGGCGCTTCCTGGATCTGCTATTTTAAGGCCTTAGCCATGGGCGATGTAAATAAAGTTGTCCCCATCGATAAATCCAGCACCATTTTGACAGTGCTGCTGGCCATCATTTGCTTTGGCGAAACTGATAATCTTCCCGTTAAACTTTCCGGCACAGTGCTTCTGGCAGTTGGCATCTTCCTCATGATTGAAAAGAAAAAGGCCGCTGCCCACGAAGAAAAACGCTCTTGGATGATCTACGCTGTGCTCGCCGCAGTATTCGCTGCACTCACTTCTATCTTAGCCAAGATGGGTATTTCCGGCGTGGAGTCCAACCTAGGAAC
>JAZQUJ010000144.1:0-8477 GCA_045631245.1 Bianqueaceae bacterium | reverse complement strand
ATGTACACCAACTTTGGTAACATGGCTAAGCCCATCCGTCAGGACGGCAAGAGAAAAGAAGAAGAAGGTCCTCGCATGCCTCGCTTCGGTTATGTTGGTACTGCAGCTCGTAACACCATTCTGCGTGGTGCTATCGTAGGTCAGGGCGACATGAACATGTGGAAAGTACTGGAGACCATCAAGAAATCCGGTTACGAAAAAGAGATCTCTCTGGAATTCGAAGGTATGGAAGACTGCGTAGCAGGTGCTTACTACGGTCTGGAAACCGCTCGTTACATCTGGGACCGCGTATAATTCGAACGCGTATAATTCAAAAGTTCTCCCTTAAGGGATTCATAACGAATTACCGCCTCACGGCGGAAACAACTCCGGGCTGTCATCCTGTCGATGACAGCCCGGTTTTTTATGTCTAAATTCGATAAGCCAGGCAAATCAAAAGGGCGGCCATAAAGCCGCCCTAAACTGATGCTGAAAAATAAGGGGAAGAAGTAAGGCTTCTTCTTAAATTCACATAAATTCGCTATGCGAATTTGTGCGAATTTATGCGAAACTAAAGGATAAAATACCCACCAAACTAAATACCAACATAACATAACCGAACTTGGAATGGCCTTCCTTATAATACAGCAGAGAAAGAAGGAAGACGGAGGTGGTGGATACGGTACTCATCAGCGGATAGCAGATGCTGGAGGGAATATAAACCAGAGCCATCATGATCAGCAGGTTGATACCGGCACAGCCTGCACCGGAAAGCAGTGACAAAAGGGTGAAGGATTTCGGAGATTTGACAACCTCGGGGAACTTCTGACCGCTGATTTTGCGGATCAGCAGGATCACCCAGCAGATCAATGCACCCAGCAAATAGGACCAGAAGTTAAAGATCATGCTGTTGCCGCCCGGAGCCCACTGTACCGCCATGTTCTGCAGCGAACTCAAAATACCGTTCAGACCCATACACAGCAAAGTAACCGGCAGCCATACTTTGGGAGATATGTATTTATATTTTTTCTTGCCGGATTTGGCCTCGCCATCGCGCCAGGACAGGATCAAAACAGTAAAGGCACATACCAGACCGATGCCCTTGAACAGGTTCATCTCTTCACGGAAGCCGATCAAACCTACTAAAACCGGTACAATGGAGCTCATGCTCAGCACCAGAGAAACCAGAGCCATGGGACCCTTGGAATAGCAAACGATCATCAAATATACAGTGGCCACAAAAACCACAGCATATATGCTCGACATGATCAAAAACAGTGTATTGGGTGCATGCATGCCACCGGCCACTGCGCTAAAGAAACAGGTCACAGTCAGGGTGATCGCCTGATAGAACATGTTGGATTCGCCGGCGGTGAAACGCTTGGTGAATTCTTTGTTACAAATATTGCGCATGAAAGCAGACAGAAACGCAAGTATAAAGAAATGCATAAAAACCTCCAATCCCAAACACCGAATCTAAAGGAAAGTAGGGCGTCGGGGAAAATGTATATTTTAAAGCTATTTTAAAATACAATTGTCGAAAAGTAAATAGAGAAAGGCGAAGAAATGTATAATTATAACGCTTCGTCGTTAAAATAATCTGTCGTCATCATCAAGAAACGTCCGTTGGCGCTGGCATTGGGCATCCAGGGTGTCCAGTAAGGATCATTATCCGCGTAGCGTTCCAGCAGATAGTACTGGGGCGACATGCCGTACTTCATCTGGGCTGACAGGGTCTCCCAGGCCTTCTCCCGCTGACCGCTCTCCAGCCAATTATAGAACCAGTACATATCGGAAAGAGAGGTGTACCAGGTATGCCCTGCCCAAGGATCCGCGTTATGACCCTGGAAGATCAGGCCGTCGTTCATCATGCCGGTCAGGCCATTTTTCATCATGCCGCGGTTACGATAATACTGCTCGATCAAATCGGCCACTCGGCGGCCCGGCTCGATCACTCCGGCCCGGATCAGCATGCCGGGGCCATCTGTAGTGTAAGACCCATAGGGCGGATCGGTCATCTCCACACCCAGATCAAAGGTCAGTTGGATCTCATCCCCCACAATGCTTTGGGGAACCAGTTCCTCTAAAATCTGTTTCATGGCTGCCATGTAAGAGCGGTAGCCATCGCGGATTTCCGCCGCGCGGGGATCATTAAAATGCTCAAAAGCGTCCGCCAGCCAGCGATAGCCCAGCAGATTAAAGGCATCGGTGAAGGTCCAGCTCTGGAACTCGCCGGGCCAGTCGGAGGACTTCATGGGCGGAAAGATGCCTACGCCGCGGCAGTGGCCGTCCAGCGTTTGGGCGCGCTGACTCTCCATCCAGCGAAAGGCAAGGTAGAGTGGTTCCTTAAATTTGTCGAAAGCCTCCGGTGAATCCGCAAACAGCAGATGCCGCGCGCAGCCCCAACAGGAGGCACCGGTGATGCTGCCCCAGTGATTGCCGCTGAGCAGCTGCACCGCGCCCGCATCGGGGCCCTCTTTAATTTGCAGAGTAAAGAAAAAAAGGTCATAGGCGGTTTCGGTATAGCTGCGAAAATCGCCCAGACGGTCCAGGGCAATCAGAAACTCCACCGCTTCGTTGGGCCAAATCACCCGCTGCAGGCCACCCTGACGGGGCAGCACGTAATCTTTGCCCACGGGGTGGCAAAACATCTGCAGGCACTGCAGTACGATGTTGTTTACCATTTCCCGGTAAGTGTCGCCGCCGGGAGTGATCCGCAAGCGTGCAAGCTCGCCCTGCCAGAAGGTCAGAGTCTTTTCTTTTTCAGTTTCGTAGTCGAAGGGCTGGGTTTGGCCATGGCGGAAGGAGCAGAACAGATTGGTTGATTCGCCGGGCTGCAGGGAAAACTGCATTTTCAACAGACGGCGCTGATACCATACCAGACCGGGCACGTCGCCCTGCCAGATGGGTTCCAATTTGTCGATGCCCTGTATACGGATCTCGTAGTCGCCGTCGGTGAGCAGCTCATTCTGCATCTGCCATTTGGACGGCAGAAAGCCCCAGTTGTGTACGTTGGAGTCGTAGTGGGCGTAGCCGTCCACCTCGGTGCCCACCAAATGATCTTCCCGACCGGTACGGGGGAGTAGGGCAAAGGTATCACGGATCTCGTGATCGGTGTTATTAGTAATGGTCAGTTTGCTGTAGCACACAGGTACCCTCTGAATATCGCAAAAGCTTTCCATTCGAAAGGTATAGTCGCCCAGATTTTGACTGAGGGCATGGATCGGTGCGCCATCGGGACGGACTTCGTATTGAACCTTTGTGAAGTCCGGTGACTCCAGATCTTCGCCCACCAGAATGCGAAAGCCTGCGGATATGTAGCCATGGGTCTTTTCGATCACATCGCCGCAGATGATGCGCAGCTCCGGCCACATGGTGAACATATTCTCCGCAAAGGGTGGGTGTAAATAACGTTTATTGGTAAAGGGCGGCTGCCAGGTCGCCTTGTTGGATATGGTATGCATGGCTGGTAAGACCTCCGAAGGTAGTAATTGGATCAAGATTATGGTTGGTTTCAGTATACAGGAAAAAAGAGTAGGAATCAATGCTTATCAAAGCATCAATTCCTACCCCTTCGTTTATTTCAATTCAATTCCACAGGCAAACTTACGCTCACCATCCTCGCCCATCCCCTTCACCAGGATGAGCCCTTCGGAAGCGGCATAGCTCACAGCCAACGGCTGCCCCAACATGACTTCATGCAGAAAATCAATTTGGAAGCTGTGGATGCTGCCTCCAAAGTCCTTTAATGCCTTGTAAGCAAAATCGGCATATTCCGCATTGTTCACATGATCGTTCACGTCGATGGTGGACTCATCGGGAACAATACGGCACACCTCACTGGTTGCTTCAAAATCGCGGATGCGGCGGATCTTTTCTTCAAAATTTTTATCGGTGCGGTACTCCGTCAGAGGATACACATTGGATCCCGGCACCAATTTCCGCTCTGCGGCATCGATCTGCATCCACTTGGAGGTGCCTTTGATTAGCACTTCACCCGCTTCGCCTGTGATCAAGTATTCACGGTCAAAGCCTAACCGGGTCGGTGGCAAAGGCCAAGTGGTCACAGTGAGAGCCTGCGAAGGTTTGGGTGCGTTTAGCACCTGGTATTTGATCTGGGTTACGACCCATAACAAATTTTTAGCGATCATGGCTTCAAAGCCCACGCCCAAACACTCTGCATGGTGGCCGGCGGCCTTCTGGAACAGATCAAGCACCACAGCCGGCAGTACATTGCCGTGGGCATCAAAATGCTTGGCGGTTAAAACAGCCGCCTCTGAATATTGTTTCATATATATCCTTCTTTCTCAAAACGGCTCACGCCTAATCAAGGCATGAGCCGTAGTCATTTTTGCCGCTTAGCGGTGCATTATCCCAGTGCCAGCAGGAAGATACTCACAATACCGGTACCGATCATGAGGAAACCATACTTGGAATGACCTTCCTTATAATATAGCAGCGAGATTACATAGATGATGATGGTGTTCAGGGTGCTGAGGGACGGGCTGCAAACAGAAGCCGGCAGAACCAACAGGGCATACATAATCAAAATGTTACCGCCTGCAGCGAAGATACCGCAGAACAAAGAAAGCAGGTTAAAGGTTTTGGGATTTTTCTTGACTTCGGTGAAGGGCTGTCCGCGCAGCTTCATGATGAGCAGGATGATCCAGCCGAATAAAGCGCCGATGGAAAAGGCCCAGAAGTTGAACACGTTGGTGGAAGTACCAGGGCATACCTGAACCATGATTTTTTGAATACCGCTCAGTAAGCCGTTCAAGAAGGTGGTCAGCAGGGTGATGGGCAGCCAGATTTTAACCGGAATATATATCGATTTGCTATTCTTAGCTTCTTTATCACGCCAAGAAAGAAACAACACAAAAAATACGCACACAAAGCCAAGACCTTTAAGCCAGCTCATGGGTTCATTAAATAGGAACAGACCAATACAGATCGGAATTACGGAGCTCATGCCGTACACAAGTTGTACCAAACCTAAAGGACCGCGGGAATAACTTACGATCAGAAAATATACCGTGGCAATGAAACAGATACCAAAGGCGGCAGAGAGTAGCAGAAGCAGAGCGGAAGGTTTTTCACAGCCGCCGATCAGAGCGCAGATCACAGCGGTAACTGTGAGGCCAATGGCATTAAAAAGAAGGTTTGAATCCTTGGAACTAAAGCGACGGGTATACTCTTTATTGATGAGAGTACGAATCGTAAAAGATAATGAAGAAAGAAAAAAGTACAGCATAGAAACCGCTCCTTTGTGAAAAAATTTTTTGCAAAAATTTCTGCTGAAAATATATTAAAGACATCTTAAAATGGACAATACGAAATGTAAATGGACAAAACGAAAGTGCGCATCGACAATTCCAATGGTCCATTTTAGAAACAATACAGCACTGCCAAGGTGGGATAAAATCCTGCCAGATTTCAAAAGAGCAGCGAAAAATGAAGAAGTGTTGTAAAAAATGTTGAAAACTCTTCTGAAAAAGAGTATCCTATCTTCAAAAGAAGGGGAGAAAGGAAAATGGCAGTTTATTATATCGATCCGCTGCGTGGCAGCGAACGGGGCGACGGCTTATCGCCGAAAGCACCAAAGAAAAGTATAAAAGGTATAGCGGTTCAACCGGGCGATACGATTCGATTCGCCTGTGATCGAGAGTATAGGGAAGCTTTGCAGCTGGTGGGCGGCGAGGCGGAAAATCCTGTCACCTACACTTCCTACGGCGACGGTCCCATGCCCATCTTCTGCGGCTCCGAAGATGTAAGTGATCCGGCGTGCTGGGTAGAAGAGGCACCACATATCTGGCGCTGTATCAAATCAATCAATGGCGATGTGGGCAACTTGATCTTCAATGAGGATGAATGTACCGCCACTCTGCGGTGGTCAGAAGAGGAGCTCAGCGGTCAAGGAGATTTCTACGATAGCCGCTTTGGAGAAGGCAATCAACATCTGGCTTCCTACTCACCCCAGCGACTGCTGCTGTACAGCGAGAGCAATCCAGGTGAGTATTATGATCACATTGAAGCAGCTGCCTATGGAGACCGCATTCTTTGCACACTGGCCAGCAACGTGATCATCGATGGCATTTGTTTCAAAAACAGCGGTGTCCATGCGGTTGCGGGCAATCGAGGCGCCGATAACGTGGTCATGAGAAACTGCTGCATTAAAAACATTGGCGGTGTGGTTTGGAATCGGGAGTTGAAGATCCGTTTCGGTAACGGCTTTGAAATATGGCAGTATGCCAACGACATTCTGGTGGAAAATTGCAGTTTCAAAAATATCTATGATTCCTGCGTGACCCATCAGGGTCCTGGCGAGAAGACCACCCCGGCGGAGCGGTTCATCTGTCGAAACAATATCTTCGATACTTATGGTATGGCGGCCTTTGAATACAGAGACAAATTGCCCATTGATTCAATTTTTGAAGGTAACACCTGTCAAAATGCCGGCTGCGGCTTCGCCATGCTGGGGGAAGAACTGCCCAGAAGATCCGAAATCTGGCCTCAGCCTATGGGACACCACATTTTCCTATGGCGGATCGATCAAGCCACCAAGGGCGGTGGTGTGAGAATCGCAAACAATCATTTCGGCCCCGCGCCGATGGGTTCTGCCATCTATTCCATCATTACCAAAGAAGCAGAAGCACAGATCGTGCTGGAAAATAACATCTATGAATCCGATGAAAATTATTTAACCAAAGGAGTTTTTACCTATGAGCTACAATAATATTAATGAAGCAATTGCTAAGTTAGAAGAACTGGAGGCCACCATCGCCGCCTATAATCATGCCATGGGAGTGATGTGGGTGGATGCCGCCACTGCTGCGCCCGAGGACAGCGCCGAAGGCCGCGGCCGCACCATGCAGGTATTGAACAGCGTGGTTTACAAGCTGTGGGCTGACCCCGCTAGTTTGGAAGTTGCTAACTATTTGTTGGCAAACGCCGGCGAAGTGGACGCAAAGATCCTGCGTCGTGCAGAACTGCTAAAGAAGGGCTGTGAACAGACCAGCCGTATTCCCGAAGATGAGTACATTGCCTATTCACTGCTGTTGAATGAAGCAGAGGGTATCTGGAAGAAGGCCAAGGCCAACAATGATTTCGCTGCCTTTGCTCCGGCACTGGAAAAAATCGTAGAGTTCAACCGTAAGTTTGCCGGTTACTATAACCCCGATATTGAGCCTTACAACGCGCTGCTGAATGAATACGAAGAGGGTCTGACCATGGCCACACTGGATGAGTTCTTTGCTACCCTGCGTGAGAAACTGGTGCCGGTGATTAAGGCGATCGGCGAGAAGGAGCAGTTGGATGATTCCTTCCTGTGGGGTCACTTTGAAGTGGAGCCTCAGCGCAGATTTTCTGATCGCCTGATGGAATCTATGGGCATCGATCCCGCCCACTGCAGCATCGCAGAAACGGAGCATCCTTTCACTTCCGGCTTTAATACCAAAGATGTGCGCCTGACCACTCATTACTACACTGATTGGGTAGCCAACTCCATGTACGCCGTGATCCACGAGGGCGGCCATGCTCTGTATGAGCTGGGCGGAGATCCCGCTTACGACCACACCTTCCTGCAGGGTGGTGTGTCCATGAGTATTCACGAGAGCCAGAGCCGTTTCTACGAGAACATGGTGGGTCGCAGCCGTGGTTATGCCGCCGTGATACTGCCTGCGATGCAGGAGATCTTCCCGGAGCAGATGGCCAGCGTGACTGCCGAGCAGCTGTACAAGGCCATCAATAAGGCAGAGCCTTCTTTGATTCGAATCGAGGCCGACGAACTCACCTATGCTAATCACATCATGGTTCGCTACGAGATTGAAAAACAGCTGATCGCCGGTACCCTTGCTGTGGCCGATGTGCCCGCTGAATGGAACCGTTTGTATAAGGAATATCTGGGTGTGGATGTACCGAGCGACACCAAGGGCTGCCTGCAGGATAGCCACTGGTCCGGCGGATCTTTCGGTTACTTCCCCTCCTATGCCCTGGGCAGTGCCTACGCCGCTCAGATGGCCAGTGTCATGGAGCAGCAGCTGGGCGCGACCATCGACGAACTGGTTGCCCGCGGCGAAATGAACACCATCACCGCCTGGCTGAAGGAAAATATTCATCAGCACGGCCAGCTGTACAAGCCCGGCGAGCTGCTGGAAATGTGCTGCGGCAAGTTCGACGCCAGCTATTACACCGACTATCTGGTGAAGAAATACAGCGAGCTGTATAACCTGTAAGAAAATCCCCTTGACTTCGCCATTCATCTGTGTTACAGTACTTTTGTTAGCGATGAAAAGAAACAGTACGTCAGGCCTGCGGCCCAGAGAAAAGGCGGTGGGTGCGAGCCTTTCCAAAGTCTTGGCGGAACCCATCTTGGAGCTATGCGCGAGCAGTTTTCCGCAGTGCGGAAAAAGGTTCAGGGCCAAGGCCTTGATCGAAGCGAAGCGTCATCGGCTGATCCCCGATATCGGATCACGAGTGCAAGGCAATCAATGTCTTGAATT
>JAZQUJ010000143.1:0-8954 GCA_045631245.1 Bianqueaceae bacterium | reverse complement strand
AAGAGCCGCTGGGCCGATGGTGAACCCATGTCCGCCCGCTACTGGCAGGAGGTATATGAACCGGTGGAAGGCGGCGAAGTGCTGGCTTCCGTTACCGATGGCTATTCCTCTTTGATCGGTTCTGCTCTGATCCAAAAGATTCCCTGCGGTAAGGGTCAGGTTTGGATCTTGGGTACCGTTCCCACCGCTGATGACTTCAAGAAACTGATGCGTCAGGTCTGCGATGAGGCCGATATTGCGCTTCCTCAGGTTAATGGTGAACTTACCGTGATCCCCCGCAGCGGCAATGGCCGCGAGGGTCTGATTCTGGTGGAAACCGCTCACAAACCCGCCAGCTATGTACTGGATACCCCCATGCACGATGTGCTCACCGGTGAAGTTTACGAAGGCTTGATTGAGCTGCCGCCCTATGGCATGTTGATTTTGGAAAAATAAATATAATGACTTCATGGTTTATGCTTTTGTCGGCGTAAACCATGAAGTTTTTTTATTCCCTTGACCATGGTCACCGGTTTGATTTTCCCTGACCATGTAGACATTTCTCAAACGACTACATGATTATACTCTCCATCTCGCTTCCCCCTGTAGTCAAAATCTTGAATTACTACATGATTACTGCTTTTAAACTCAAGAACCATGTAGTAAAAAAAGAAATGTCTTCATGGTACTAGCTTTGACATGATAAAACCATGGTGCCGCAACTTTAGGGTGACACTTTCTTAAAGGCCTAACCATGGTGTAAATTCAGGCTTGACTACATGATATACCAATCAAACATCTGCGACCATGTAGAATTTTCTTCAAACGTATTCATGGTCTCCCCATATTGTCCCTATCACCATGGTCTCATCATCCCAATGTCTGCATGGTCACGTTATACGCAGACTAGTCCCCTAAAGACATCCTGAAATCCACCTCAATATAGGATTGACAATCCCATATACACGCTGTATTATGTGGTTAAATTTGAAGATAGCATCTTCTTTTCAAAGCTCTATCAAACTTGCATTATATATAAGGAGAGTTTTACCAATGAAAAAAATTATGCTAATTCTCGTGGATGGTATGCGTCCCGATGCCATTGCCGATCATCCGCTGTGTCAGGACATGATGGCGCATTCCACTTATGATATGGCCGCGGAAACCGTGTTTCCCTCTGTGACCCTGCCTTGCCATATGTCCCTGTTCCACAGCGTCGATCCCATGCGCCACGGCACCACCACCAACACCTATATGCCCCAGGTACGCCCCATCAACGGTCTGTGTGAAGTGCTGAAAATGAATGGTAGATCCTCTGCCATGTTCTATACCTGGGAAGAACTGCGCGATGTATCCCGCCCCGGCAGTTTAAATTACAGCTACTTTGAAGCCGGTGAAAAAATCGGTTGGCGCGAGTCTACCGTGCGCATGCTGAACAACGCTATTCCTTACATTAAGGAAAATGCTCCTGATTTTGCCTTTATTTATTTAGCTGAACCGGATAATGTGGCTCACGATCATGGTTGGATGGGCCCGGAATACATGAGAACCATCGATGATGCCTGGAAGGAGATCACCCTGCTGCGCAGCGAATTTTCCAACGACTACACCATCATTGTTACTGCCGATCATGGCGGTCATGGCCGCAGCCATGGCACCACCATGCCCGAAGATATGATCATTCCCTTCTTTATAGAAGGCCCTGATTTTGAACCCGGCAAGCAAATTTCCGGCACCACCATCAAGGATTTCGCACCCACCATTGCAGCCCTGCTGGATGTAAATGCCGATCCCTTCTGGGAGGGTAAATCATTATTATGAAATTGTTTCAACCCTCTTCCCGCAAGCTAAACGCCCTTCAGCTGGCTGTCCTTTTCATGATTACCTACATGGTGAGCTACATTACCCGCACCAATTTCGGTGCGATCCTGGTAGAAATGGTTTCTGATACCGGTTTCACCAAGTCGATCCTTTCCATTTCCCTCACCTGTAGTTTTATTACCTACGGTATCGGTCAGATCATCTCCGGCTGGCTGGGTGACCATATCCAACCTAAGAAATTGGTGACCCTGGGACTTGCCTCAACCGTCTGCATGAATCTGCTGATCCCGCTTTGTACAGCCCCCTGGCAAATGTGGATCCTCTGGGGCATCAACGGATTTTCCCATGCCTTCATGTGGCCTCCCATGGTACGCATCATGGCCAGCCTCTTCAACGAAGATGAATACCGCCGCGGCAGCGTTCTCACCTCCTACGGCGGTTCCATGGGCACCATCGCCGTGTTCTTGATTTCCCCGGTCCTGATCGCCTTTTGGGGCTGGCGTAGTGTATTCTGGTTCTCCGCCCTCTGCGGCATCATCATGATCTTCTTCTGGAATCGCTGGTGCGTCAGCCTGCCTCAGACCTCTTTCCGGGTGGTCACCAAAAATACCAATCAGCAACAGCCCTCCGGCAAACTGCCCATCACCCCTATGCTGATTTTGATCATGCTTGCCATTGTACTGCAGGGTTGCCTGCGCGACGGCGTCACCACCTGGACCCCCAGTTACATTAGCGAAACCTATCAGCTAGGTAACGAGATCGCCATTCTTACCAGCGTGATCCTGCCGATCTTCAGCATGACCTGTCATGCCATTACCGGTTGGCTCAACAAACGATTCTTTAAAAATATCCTTACCTGTGCCGGCATCATGTTCGCCATCGGTGCTATTTTCGCTACTGTGCTGTACCTCATTACCGGCGGCAATGCCGTTGCTTCCATCTTGGCCATGGCCATTCTGGTGGGCAGCATGCACGGCGTCAACCTGATCCTGGTATGCATGGTTCCCCATTATTACAAAGATACCGGCCGCATCTCCTTTGTGTCCGGCCTGCTTAACTCCTGCACTTACATCGGCAGCGCCCTCTCCACCTACGGCGTGGCCCTGCTCACCGAACAGATCGGCTGGAACTTAACCATCCTGCTCTGGGCCCTCATCGCCCTGGCCGGCACCCTGATCTGCCTGACTTTGGTACCCGTTTGGAAAAATGTTCACCTGAAAGGATGATATCATGATCCCTTTGCATACCGTCGACTTCGGCCTGGGCGGCGGCTCCCTGCTGCAGCTCAAAAACCGCTGCCACACCCAAATGATGGCCTATCGCATCGTCACGCCCACCGGTAAGATTGTCATGATCGATGGCGGCAATTATAAAAATGCCCCCGAAGGGGAAACCCTCTACCGGCTCCTGCAGGAACACGGTGACCACGTGGACGCCTGGTTTATTACGCATCCCCACTCTGATCATCTGGGCGCCGTAGCCTATGTACTGGAGCATTATGGCGATCAGATCACAGTGGACCATTTCTATTTCAACTTTCCCGAGTCCAACGACCCTTGGATCCTCAAGGCCAACCCGCCCATCGACATCGACTGCACCAATCACTTTTTGCAGCTTTTGCAGGAACAAAACCGTTCCTGCGTCCGCGTCGATAAAGGCTTCGTGCTGGACCTGGGCATGAAATTCGAAATCCTGAACGAGCCCCTGCGGGACTACGAGCGTTACGAAGATACCAACGATATTTCCATCTGTATCAAAGCCTATTTTCCCAATAAAACCGTTCTTTTCACCGGCGATCTGGGCGAGGCTCCCCAAAACAATGCCCTGCAGGATGCCGGTGACAAGATTCGCTGCGATCTGGTCCAGATGGCTCATCACGGTCAAAACGGTGTCGGAAAAGATTTCTACTATGCCACCGGTGCTAAGGCCTTTCTCTGGCCCACCCCCGACTGGCTCTGGGTCAACGATGCCGGCGAAGGTCCCGGAACCGGCCCCTGGCGCACCCTAGAGACCCGTGAGTGGCTGCAAGTCCTGCCCGATGCTCAGCATTTTGTTGGTAAAGACGGCGATTATCTGCTCATCTAACATCAAAAAGAGGAGTCACTTCGACTCCTCTTTCTTAAATTCCTAAGATCCTCTGTGCATTACCGCCGAGGATCTTTTCTTTTTCTTCCTCCGTCAAATCCAGTGCCCGAATCGCTGCCAAAACCGCTTTCTGATCATCCCAGGGGCTGTCCGTTCCAAACACCACCCGATCACTGCCGAAAGCCCTCACCAGCTGGCAAAACTCCTCCGCCTTCAAAAGCTGAAGCTCCTCTTCCTTATAATAGTCCTCCTCCAGCGGCGCGATCGCCCCCAGAGAAAAAGCCGTATCGATCATTGCAGCCGTGCCCGCCAAACAATCGATCACCCTGTCCCAGTTGCGCCAACCGCCCATATGCGCGCAGATCAGCTTTACCGGCCCCACCTGCCACAGCGCCCGCGCCGTCATCTCCGGCGAGCAGCGCACCACGCCCGGAAAACCAATATCGTCTCCGGCGTGCATCACCACTGTGAGGCCAAGCTGCCCCGCCCTGTCCAAGATGCGCAAAAACCGCGGATCCTCTATATCCACATCTTGATACACCGGATGAATTTTAATACCCTTCAATCCTTTGCCTGCTATGCGGGTAAGTTCGACCTCTGCTCCCTCCATGTTCGGATGAATGCAGCCGAAATAAACGAGTCCCTTTTGATTGGTGAGCTCACAAGATATATCGTTCATGGCGGACACCTTTAAGGGATTCGTGGCCACGGGCAGTACCACGCTTCGGTCGATGCCGGCCCTTTGCATAGAGGCCTGTAGACCGCTGACTGTGCCGTTTGTAAAAGCCTTCGAATGACTGGCGTTTTGCAGTTTATCGATGGCAGCCGCCGCGATCTTATCGGGAAACGTATGTGTATGAAAGTCAATGATCATAATAATTACCTCTTTATGTATGACGTATGTGATGCCTAGTGTACGCCTTTTTGAACCCGGCTGTCAACCTTTACAGGATTTGGAATTTTGAGGCTTATCATAGAATTTTTCAATCGAAAATCAATTATTCATTTATTGACTTATTGTTAGAGGGCTGATACAATAGCATACATCGAAACAACTTAACCACTTTTTAAAGGAGATATATACTGTGTTACTGACCGAATACTTAGAACGAAACGCCAGATTATACGGCATGGAAACCGCACTGGTGGAGATCAATCCTTCCGATGAACGAGACCAGGCCACCACATGGCGCGAATTTAACCTGATCGAGAATGCCAATCCCGATGCACCCTACCGTCGCGAGATCAGCTGGCGCGATTTCGACAGAAGAGCCAACCGCTTTGCGAACCTGCTGATGAGCAGAGGCCTGAAGCGCGGCACCAAGGTTGCGATTTTGATGATGAACTGTTTGGAATGGCTTCCTATATATTTTGGTATTTTGAAGGCCGGCTGCATCGCCGTACCCATGAACTTCCGATACTCCAGCGACGAGATCAAATACTGTGTGGAACTGGCCGACGTTGAGGTATTGGTATTCGGTCCTGAATTCATCAGCCGTATGGATCCCATTCAGGAAGAACTGACCACTTTGAAGTACATGTTCTTCGTTGGAAAGAATGGCCCCGAATATACCGAGGAGTGTCTGAGACTCATGACCTTCTGTTCCTCCACTCCCCCTCCGGTGGCTCTGTGCGAAACCGATCATGCTGCCCTCTACTTCTCCTCCGGTACCACCGGTTTTCCGAAGGCGATCCTGCACAACCATCGTGCGTTAGCTCATGCAGCCGAAGTGGAGCAGAATCATCACCAGCAGCAGAGAGAGGATGTCTTCCTTTGCATTCCTCCGCTGTATCACACCGGCGCTAAGATGCACTGGTTCGGTTCCCTGCTTTCCGCCAGCAAAGCTGTTCTGCTGCGCGGTGTGAAGCCTGAGTGGATCCTGAGAGCAGCCAGCGACGAGCACTGCTCTATTGTTTGGCTGTTGGTGCCGTGGGCACAGGATATGCTGGATGCCATCGACAGCGGCAAGGTAAATCTGGATGATTATCAGCTGGATCAGTGGAGACTGATGCACATCGGTGCCCAGCCCGTTCCCCCGAGCTTGGTAGGACGTTGGCTGAAGGTCTTCCCCCATCATAAGTACGATACCAACTACGGACTTTCCGAATCCATCGGCCCCGGTTGTGTACATCTTGGCATGGATAACGTACATAAAGTGGGTGCAATTGGTGTTCCCGGTCATAACTGGGAGACCAAGATCGTGAATCCCTCCGGCGAGGAAGTACCTCAGGGCGATGTGGGCGAATTGATCGTAAAAGGTGCCGGCGTTATGCTTTGCTACTACAAAAATGAAGAAGCCACCAACGAAGTCATCAAAGATGGCTGGCTTTACACCGGCGATATGGCTCGTATGGATGAAGATGGCTTTATCTATTTGGTTGACCGTAAGAAAGACGTGGTTATTTCCGGCGGTGAAAACCTGTATCCCGTTCAAATCGAAGACTTCATGAGAGCCTTTGATAAGATCAAAGATGTGGCTGTAATCGGTCTTCCCCATCCCCGTTTGGGTGAGATCGCAGCTGCCATTGTTGAAATTAAAGAAGGCATGACTTGCACGGAAGAAGAGATCAACAAGTTCTGTGAAGGTATGCCCCGTTACAAGCGTCCCCGTCAGATCATCTTTGACAAGGTACCTCGTAACCCCACCGGTAAGATCGAAAAACCCGTCCTGCGTGAAAAATACTGTCAGGGCCGTTTGGTAGAGGCTCAGATCACCGGTTAAACAAGTTCACTGATCGTGAACTTTCGAAGAAGCTGCACTTCTTCTGCCAATTTTTTCTCATATTATGTTACAAAAGATCAACGGGGCGCCTGCACACAATGTGCGGCGCCCCGCATCACAATTAAATATTTGAATATTCCGGAAAGGAGAAATCATCATGGATCTGTTTGTAAAAGTACTTATGTTAGTTGTTTTCTTTGGCGTTACAATTGGTGTTGGTCTGTATTGCCGCAAACATTCTACCGATGTTAACGGTTTCGTATTAGGCGGCCGCAATGTGGGCCCCTGGCTCACTGCTTTCGCTTACGGTACCTCCTATTTCTCCGCCGTTGTATTTGTAGGCTACGCCGGTCAGTTCGGCTGGAAATACGGTATCGCCGCCACCTGGGCCGGCATCGGTAACGCACTGCTTGGTTCCCTAATGGCTTGGGCTTTTCTTGGCCGCCGCACCCGCGTTATGACGCAGCATCTGGACAGTGCTACCATGCCTCAGTTCTTCGAACGCCGCTTCGACAGCAAAAAAATTAAGATTGCTGCCTCAGTAATTATATTTATCTTCTTGATTCCTTATACCGCTTCGTTGTATAATGGTCTAAGTCGTCTGTTTGGTATGGCCTTCAACATTGACTATAGTATCTGTGTCATTGCCATGGCAGTGCTCACCGCCATTTATGTGATCGCCGGCGGTTACATGGCCACCGCCATCAACGACTTTATTCAAGGTATTATCATGATCGTGGGTATTGTAGCTGTAATCGTCGCCGTTTTAAATGGTCAGGGTGGTTTCACCGAAGCTTTGAACCAGTTGGCCGAGGTTTCCGATCCTGCTGTCAGCGAGGCCCCCGGTGTGTTTGCTTCCTTCTTTGGTCCCGATCCGGGCGGTCTGCTGGGTGTTGTCCTGCTTACTTCTCTGGGTACCTGGGGACTTCCTCAAATGGTGCAAAAGTTTTATGCCATCAAAAGTGAGCAGGCCATCAATAAAGGCATGGTCATCTCCACGATCTTTGCCGCCATCGTTGCCGGTGGCTGCTACTTCCTTGGCGGTTTCGGCCGACTGTTCTCCGATAAAGTAGATGTGGCAACCGAAGGTTTCGATGCCATCGTTCCTACTATGCTGTCGGAACTGTCACCCTTCCTGATCGCCGTGGTTGTAATCCTGGTACTCTCGGCATCCATCTCCACCCTGTCTTCTCTGGTACTGACCTCTTCCTCCACTTTGACTCTGGATTTCATCAAGGGCGGTATTGTGAAGCATATGAGTGAAAAGAAACAGCTTCTTACCATGCGTGGTCTGATCGTGGTATTCATTGGCATTTCCGTTGTTTTGGCCATCATCCAGTACAACTCCAATGTCACCTTCATCGCTCAGCTTATGGGTATCAGCTGGGGCGCACTGGCCGGTGCTTTTCTGGCTCCCTTCCTGTTCGGTCTGTACTGGAAGCGTACCACCCGCGCCGCTGTTTGGGTAAGCTTCGGCTTCTCCAGCATCGTAATGATCGCCAACATCTTCTTCCGTTCCGATTTCCCTGTTCTGCTGCAGTCACCCATTAATGCCGGTGCCTTCTGCATGATCGCAGGTCTGGTGTTGGTTCCCGTTGTCAGCCTGGTAACACCCAAGCTGCCCAAGACTCATCTGGATCAGGTATTTTCCTGCTACGACCGTATGGTGACCGTATCTGTGAAAGATTCCATTGGCGAACAGAGCGAAAATTAAGTATGATTCAAGCAATCCATCGATTCAGCCGGTCAGACTCATGAAAGGTAGTCTGATCGGCTCATCGTGCAATAAGATTTAAATTTTTTAGGAGGTTTCTTTATGAAACAACTTATGTTGGGCAACGAGGCCGTTGCCCGTGGATTATATGAGGCCGGCTGCAGCTTTGTATCCAGCTACCCCGGTACTCCTTCCACTGAAATCACCGAGGCCGTGGCAAAATATACCGAAGTATATGCCGAATGGGCCCCCAATGAAAAAGTAGCCATGGAAGCTGCTTTCGGTGCCTGCATGGCCGGCAAACGCAGCTTTGAGGGCATGAAACACGTAGGTCTGAACGTGGCAGCTGACCCGCTATTCACCATCAGCTACACCGGCGTCAATGCCGGTATGCATTCCTCTCAGAACGAACAGGATTCCCGTCACTATGCCCGTGCTTCCAAAATTCCCATGTTGGAGCCCTCCGACTCCGCTGAAGCCATTGCTTTTACCAAGCTGGCTTATGAACTGTCTGAGCAGTTCGATACTCCGGTGCTGATGAAGATGTGCACCCGCGTATCCCACTCCCAGAGCGTGGTTGAACTTTGCGACCGCGTGGAAGTTTCTAAAACATATGAAAAAAATCCCGCTAA
>JAZQUJ010000142.1:0-6144 GCA_045631245.1 Bianqueaceae bacterium | reverse complement strand
GCAGACGGTCGAAACAGGTCTCTACAGAAAAATCGGGAAATTCCCAAGGGATGATGCGGGCAAACCACACCAGTGCGCCGGTATCGTAGAAGCGCATGGGGCGAAAGTGCTCTTCGCCGCGCAAAATGGTAAAGCCGGCCTTGCGGAAAAGGCGGGACTGCTCCGTCAGGTTGCAATCGGGAAAGGGCCTAGGCGTATTCGGCAGCAGCAGATCCACTAGCTCACGGTCGTTATCATCGCCCACCTGTTGGGTAATGAACAAGCCGCCGGGTTTGAGGGTGCGATACAGCTCCGCAGGGTCGTAACTGCCGTGTCGATTGATGATCAAATCGAAGGTGTCGTCCGCAAAGGGCATGTGGCTATAGTCGGACATTTCCTCAAAGTGTACGCCGAGTGGCGCAAACAGCTCGCGACAAAGCCGGATGTTGGGGGCATAGCCCTCGGTGGCGTAGGTGTTTTCATGAGGATGACCAAAGGTCAGCAAGACTTCACCGCCTCCGGTATCGATGTCCAGCATTTTATATTCATCACGGCGATGAGCCTGTACGATTTCTTCGTAGCTCCAGGGGAGGTCGCCGATATCAACGCAGCGGCCATCGATATGGGAAAAATCCCAGCCGTGGATGTGAGCGATGGCTTCTTCTTCCAACCACTGCTGTTTCAATTCCTGATGGGTCATAATTCACTCCTAGATCCGGCTGCCTGGCTGGAAAATCCAGGGGAGCCGTGTTATTATCAAGAGTATAACAGAATTCTTTGGAGGGCACAAGGGAATTCCATTTAGGGTATGGCATTTTTCGAGCGATAGTGGTATAATGGTCACTGTTTTAAGTAACTGGTTAATTATTATTTTAGAATATACGGAGGAGAAAATGTCAAAACTATTTATCAAAGATAAGGCTTTCTACAAAAAAGTGGCCATGATCGCCGTGCCCATTGCCCTGCAGGGCCTGATCACCACCGGCGTTAATATGATGGATACCATCATGATCGGATCGGTGGGAGAAACCCAGCTGTCGGCGGTATCGCTGGCCAATCAGTTTATCAATATTTTCCACATTTTCTGTATGGGTATCGGCATGGGTGCATCGGTGCTGGTAGCCCGTTACTACGGAATGAAGGATAACAAGTCACTGAAAAATACTATCACCATCATGCTGCGGCTCTGTTTGGCCATGGCGACGCTGTTCTGTTTACTGACGATCCTCATGCCGGAAGCGATCATGCGGATCTACACCGTGGAAGAAAACATCATTCGCACCGGCATCGAGTATTTGAACTGGTCCATTGTTTCGTATTTCTTCCTGGGTCTGTCACTGACCTGTACTATCGTGCTGCGTAATGTGGGGCAGGTGAAGATCCCTTTGTACACCTCCATCGGTGCCTTCTTCGTTAACGTGGGTGCCAACTACATATTCATTTTCGGTAAATTCGGCGCGCCGCGCATGGAAGCGGCCGGTGCAGCTTTAGGAACACTGATCGCAAGAATTTTTGAGTTTTCCATTATTTGCGGATATTTATTGTTCAAGGACAAAGAGATTGGCTACCGCATCAAAGACCTGTTTGGTAAGGTAGGTAAGCTGTGGAAGGAATACATTCGAATCAGTATTCCGGTACTGATCAGCGATGGTATTTTGGCGCTGGGCAATAACTCCGTGGCCATGGTAATTGGTCGTTTGGGCGAAAGCTTTGTGGCCGCCAACGCGGTAACCGCGGTGACGCAGCAGCTGAGTTCTGTAGTCATTTCCGGTTTCTCCCAGGCCGGTGCCATTGTGACCGGTTACACCCTGGGTGAGGGCGATCGTAAGAAGGCCCACGATCAGGGCTATGCCTTTCTGGGACTGGGTATTGTGTTTGGCTTGATCGCAGCCGGTCTGGTATTTGTGATCAGCGGTCCCATGATCAGTGCCTATGATCTGTCTCCCCAGACACAGGAGATTGCCAAACAGCTGATGCTTTCCATCGAAATCATCATCGTCTTCCAGGCTACCAACAGTATTATGACGAAAGGTGTACTGCGAGGCGGCGGTGACACCAAGGTGCTGATGCTGGCGGACAACATCTTCCTGTGGGTGGCTTCGATCCCCTTGGGATATTTGGCCGGTCTGGTGCTGCATATGCCTGCATTCTGGATCTACTTTGCCCTGAAGATCGACCAGGTGCTGAAGGCGATTTGGTGTGTGATCCGACTAAGAAGCGGAAAATGGATCAAGAAGATTAAATCGGAAAAAGAATTATAAGCAACAAGAGCCCTTCTGGAACTACAGTGGTATATTCCTGAAGGGCTCTGTTGCTATTAAAGGTCTGTGGCGGAGATGGTTAGGAGCAGTATGCTAAAAGACGCTCTTCGGGATCACACCCATCTATCGTCAAAATCATAACTCTCTCCCAGATTTCTTCCAGTGACTTCCCATGGAATACAGGAGCGGATGAAAAATCACGAAGGTTATCGTAGTCGTATGCTTCGGAGCCATCCGGCACTAATCCATACCAATATACTTCTTTTTCTTTATTTGACTTATCAGGCATTTTGCCCATCCAACAAGATTGATATGTTGAGTCTTCTTTGACCAAAAACTCAATTTCAATACAAAACTTTTCTTCTAAATTATGAGAAAACATTTTCGTAATATCATTAAAAGCAATCACACAATCACCACCTTTTCCCTCATTATACCATAAAAGAAAATCACCGCAACCTTGTATCAAGATTACGGTGTTTTTTTGGCTAAGGTGGTATTTATCGATACAATACGGAAAAATGTGCCCTCCGGGGGAGTTGAATTACTTCATGAGGGAAATGATTTCCTGACGTGTAAGGCCGCCAAACTTTTCTGCGAACTCATCAAATGTAGTATTTGTATTCAAACCAAGGCAAGTATATATTTCGCTCAGTATCTCGTGGTTTTCGGGATTCAAAAGATTATTGCGGTAGGAATAGTATTGACGGCATTTTTCGTCGAGAACAGCTAAACGCGGGTCGATGCCTATAGAAACCCCAACATGGGGAGAACTATAATCAGCCAAAAAGGATTTCAATTTATTCGACAATTGGTCATAGCGCAGACTTGTCTGTGCGAAACCCCATTCAATATAGAGCGTATATTCCTGCTGAGGAATCAGACCATCGCGCATGAACATATCTTGTGTAAATAACGTGTTGTGGTGAGAGTGGGATATGACTTTGGTGCAGACAAAGTTAAACTCTAAATCATCCGGGATGAGTGGCTTGTGATCAATAATGGTATGTGTGCCCCAGATGATGTCATTATCTCCCACAATTTGCACACGCCCAAGTGGAATATGGCACAGCTCATTCGACTTCAGGTTTGGATCGTCCGTGATCAGTTGATAGGGGCGCACCATAATGGGAACCATCATCAATTGTCGCAAGCTATGCTTTTCGGGTAACTCTGGCATAGCTTGCAGTTTTTTGATTGTTCCTGTGATGATTCCGTAGCAGTAATGTGTCCGATCAAGTTCCATACGGAAAATATCACCGGGTTTGTACTTAATAGTAACTTTCTTTGCGCTTTTGAATGCCTGGAGTTTAGAGAAATAGTCATCACGGCAGGAGGAGATGTAGGTGTTCATGAAAGCATGGAAATCGGTTTCGGACTTAATTGTTGCAATTAGGTCCCATTCTCCAATCGGGAATTCTTTGTTGGCCCTGGGGTTGCTCAGTCGCAGAAGTGTATCTTTTCCGGCTTCGTAGCCAACGGTAAAACTGCAACCAAACGGTGTAACTGCGTTGATGTTGGATGCAGACAGAGGTCTTGGCTTTCCATGGGAGGTAAGTGGCAATAGCTGTTTTCGTTCGATGGTGTCTAGCCTTGTGTCGTATTCTACATAATTCTCGTAATTTGCAGTACCATCATCAAGAACCTGCTTGGTTTCACTGATGACCTTAACAATGGTGTTACCATTGAAAAAAGCGGTTACTCTGGTATACCAGAGGTTGGTTTTACTGCAATATGCTAGGGCATCCCAATCAGGAGACAGTTCCGAGAGACCTAAATATCTTCGTTCATTATTTGTTAGGGTAATCAAGCAGTGATTGCCAAAAATGTTTTTCCAGTCAGCAGTCGTCATGATATAGCACCTCCGTATTTGTATTATAGCAGAGGAGGGAAGAAGAATCAAATTTTACGTCTCTATTTGAAGACTGATCCTAATTTTAATACAAATGCACCCCCTTTTGAGGTAAGGGGGTGCAAAGCCTTTTTATGGGGTGCATTTAGTGATGCTTTACCTCTGAAAGGTAGGTGCTATAAGTGAAATAGTCGCTTGCTTGTGGTAAATATTGCTCGCAAAGGTGGAACAGATTTCTGCTTCTTTTGTTTCGTTCCGCATCATCTTCTGTAACTTGCCATAAATCACTGATTTCTTTTGGTTCAAATTCGGTCACGCAAAACAACTCGTTGTCTGCATTTCCCACAGGACAAAAATGCCCGTAGCGACAAGATAAGCAAGACTTAATATTCCAGCCAACAGGTAGCTTTTTTGCAAACTTAATCAACACATCTTCTGTTGTTTCTGCATCGAATCTCATTTCGTGTCCTTCGATTTTGACGCTGATTGTTGTTTGCATATTATCATCATTTTCATTAACTACTCTATGCTGGATAGGTACATCAATCACTCCATCTGGAGTACTAATGGTCAATGTATAAATACTTTGCTTTCTATTCATATGATCACCGCCTTTTTCACAATATACCACAAAAAGAAAATAACCGCAACCTTGTATCAAGATTGCGGTTATTCTTTGAAGACGACCCCCAATTTTGATACAAATGCACCCCCTTTTGGTGTTAGGGGGTGCAAAGTCATTTTAGGGGGTGCAAGCGGCACTTAATTCTTCTATGCTTTTATTCAATGCGGATACATTCTCTTTGTGAAAGTCACTTTTTCGACCATACCACGATACATATTGTGGTGGCAATTTGTTTCCAAAATCCGGAGCAATGTCTATTTCAGGTAACTTATATAGGTTCGACATTCCTAAAAACTCAATCCCGATATAGTCCGCTATATAGGCAATTTTTTCTGCTTTGACATCAGCCTGACGCGTAGGAAAGGTATCCTTTAAAACACAAACACGAATCTGTTCAAGCAGGTCAGGTTTTTTAAATCGGTCAAGAATAACAAGTATACGGTAACCATTCTCATGTTTATAAGCATAGCATTCGCCCGGCTGAACAGGAGGTAATTCTTTAATTCGGTCGAGCGGATCAATTCTACGCTGTCTGGGTTTTGCTCTTGGAGTTTGTAACGAGTCCCAAAACTTTTCTAAGTTTTTTTGACGAGCCTTCAGGTCTTTTTCAGTAGCTTCGAGTTCTCGATAGAAACAGATATTAGCTCCGCTTTCAATGATTATTTTCACTTTATCTAATACCATTTTCGATTGAGCACAGCACATCCATTCTGCTTTTGCTAAAGCAAAATAAACATCGTGCATCACTCCATCATCGTCAGAGAATTCTCTGTTGTACTCTTTAAGAATATTGTCAGTAATAGTGCATACTTCATCACCATTATTGTATCGTTCCATGAAGTGATTGTATACTTCGCAAAATTCATCGCTCTGCGTTATGCCCATGCCCCAGCAGCCCATACTCTACCCTCCAAAAGTCAATTTGAAAGCAATTTTAATTCATTATATCACATTCTACCAGGAGTTTCAATAAATTAACGATTGTTGGCTGTAATTCAATGATTACCCCACTAAATCAACGATTACAGTTGCAATTTAACAATTACTTGTCTTTTAACGATTTGAAATAGATTCATATTGTCAATTTACAAATTCATCTTCCAAAAAGTTCCCCAAATACTGATTTTGGGTATAAAATAACCGTCATTCCGTTGTATCAGAATGACGGTTATTCTTTGAAGACGAACCCTAATTTTAATACAAATGCACCCCCTTTGAAGCAAGGGGGTGCATTTTGAGCCAAAGGGGGGGTGCTAATCGATTTTAGGGGGTGCAAACAATTGCGGTTAATTAAGATATTTGCCGAAAAATTCCTTTGTTTCGGGAACACATATAACCTTAAACATATATTTGCCGCCATTGCCTCTAAAAACAATGTAAGTACAGCCAGCATTACTGTATCGGTAGCCGCGCACTAGAATTGAATA
>JAZQUJ010000141.1:0-6287 GCA_045631245.1 Bianqueaceae bacterium | reverse complement strand
GTTATACTTCTTATGAAAAGCAGTACAACAATCAGAAAAATGACGAATGTATCCTTTTTCCGTAAGGATCTTCATAAAATTCAGCACATAGGGCTCCACACGGCCGCGAAAGCTCTCATCAATAATGCCGATCCGCTCCTGTTTCGACAGGTTAGGAGCTGCCAAAAGCTTAATAAACTCCGGCTCCTGCTCAAAGCTTTTCGACAAAACCTTAAGCTGCTCCAGGATCACACCGGTCAGGCCTTCTTCCTTTGCCAGACTGTACAAGCCCTCTGCATAAGTCTCCGCGATTCGGGTCATGCTTCTTCACCCAGTTCTTCAATAAACTCGTCCACCAATTTGGATCGATCTTGCTCGTCCAAGGCACGGCCAATGACTTTTTCAGCAATTTCCATCGCCAAAGAAGAAATCTCGTTTTTCGCATCGTTCACAGCTTTCTTCTTTTCCCTGGCAATGTCAGCCATGGCTTTGTCACGGATCGCATCAGCTTCCATGCTGGCAGTACGGATGATCTCTTCTTCTCTGGCTTTGCCTCTGGCAGTAGCTTCCTTAACAAGGCGCTCACTGGTATCCTGCGCTGCCGAGAGCTTTTCCTGATATTCCGTCTTCAGTGCCTCTGCGTCCTGTTTGACTTCATCCGCTTGAGCATACATGTCATCGATCTCTTTTTGGCGGCTGTCGATCATATTCTTCACCGGCACAAATAGCTTCTTCTTTGCTACAAAGAAGATGGCCAGTGTATTGAGCAGTACAAAGAGCGCTGTCCAGAAATCAACGCCAATAAAACTTTGAAACACGTTGTTTGCTCCTTTCTACCTGAGTTTTAAGATAGATGAAGCTTATACACCTGTTGCGAACAGGATCAGGAAGGAAAGCAGCAGTGAGTAAATACCGGTGGTCTCGGTAATTGCACAACCAAGGATCATGTTAGTACGCAGGGTACCGGTCAGTTCAGGCTGACGAGCCATACCATCCAGAGCGTGTCCTACAGCATTACCTTCACCAATAGCAGGGCCGATAGCACCCAAACCCATACACAGGCCTGCACCGATCGCACACATAGCTTTCAAGAAATAAATGTTGAATTCCATAAATAGTACCTCCTAAAAATTTGTATATTAAATTTATGGTTCACAAAATTAAAAGTTTGCGGAGCAAACTTTAGGAAGAACCTTTGGTTCTTCACATTGGCTTGACCCTATCTTACTTAGTAGCAGGATCCGGTTCCGGGATGGATCCGGAAATATACACCATACTCAGCAGTGTAAATACCAGAGCTTGTACAAAGCTGGAGAACAGGTCAAAATACAGTGAAAGCACCGCCGGAATACCAAAGGCCAGAACCGGCACGCCGGACAAAACACCGAAGGCCTGCAGCAAGCCAAAGATACCCAGCACAATGCACAGAATCGCCAAAATCTTATACAGCAGTTTTTTCTTCTTAATTCCCACTACCAACAGTCCTGCACCAATCACCAGCAAGATCAAACACATGAGCCAGCCAACCGATACGATCGCATTCAGCACCAGCGAAGACAAAAGAGCGAAAGCTGTATAGATAATGGAGGAAATTACACCACCACCGGCAATATTACCAAAATGACGAAAGGCCATGGAAGCCGGCTGTGCAATTTCGGAAATGATATTCATAGGCGTCATAACAGCGATCGGTTCCTTAAAACCCTTCAGCCAGCCAATGAAACCATTATACTTAATGTTGTTATACCAAATGATGGCGGTTACCATCAAAGACCAGATCAATGTAACACTCAAATCCGCCGTAGCAGATCTGAAAAAGCCCGTCAAACCAATTAAACTGCCACAGATACTGCACAGAAAGATCGTGCCAAAGAACGGTGCCCAATGAGCATTATGAGCTCCCGCTGTATCGATGGTCAGATCATAGATCATGCTGACTCCCTTTTCCACCAAAACCTGTGTGCCATCGGGCCGCTTTTTTAAATTCTTACCTAATTTGCAGCTCGCCACGATCAACAAAATCGTTACTACCAAAAACGAAACCATGGTCTGAGTTACAGGGATTCCACCCAAAATCGGAATCGTAAAGTAAACAAATGCACCATCAACACTTAAATTCATGTTACAACTTCACCTTCCTTATTTTTTTCTAAAAAACTCTGCTAATGTAATTGTAAACCGCACAAAAATGAGGGGGACCACCAACGAGATCGCATCTGCAATTCCACTTTTTGCAAAAGCAAACAAGATGACAAACAGTAAAACCATTCGAATGAAATATGACCCCTTAATGGTAAGCTGACCGCCGGCCACATTTTGTGCCACCGCCTTATCCGCTGCCATGTTCACCCCAATCGCCATGATCAGGAAGTTCAGGATCGCCATCACTCCGCCAACTGATCCACCGATGAGCACAGTGGAATCAAACTTTCCCAGAAGAGCAAATACCCCGAACATGATCGCCACTCCGATGCACTCGCCGATTGCTACAATACCGGTTTCTTTCAAAACCATTTTTCTATAATCCATAGCCATACTCCAGATAACCGTTACTTATTAGTTTCTACTCGTGGTCGTTAAAAAAAACGGCGGTAGTTCCTTCGTGCTTCTTTTTGTTACCTACCTTATCCAACAGTTTCATCATGCGATAGAATTCATATATTGCCAGCATCACGCCAAGCACTACTCCTACGATCACGATCCAGCTTCCCAAAACAAATTTGTTTTGCAGCCACAGCGCTCCACCCACAAATACGCACAGGGGAACTGCCACCGAAATACCCAGCTGCATCAGCCAGACCAAAAGTGTAAGATCCTTCATCGATCACAAAACTCCTTCAACTGTTACCGCAAATTTCCCGACGATACTTCTGTCATTATAACCTAAAAAAGACCACTCTTCAATAGTTTTTTTGTAAAATATGCTTGATAATCTTTTGACGAACTTCCTATTAAATATATTTCTATTCCTGTTTTTCTCTCAAAGCAAAAAAGGGTGTTTTAACTGTATTTATCATACAGCCAAAACACCCTTTCTATTCACTTGATTATGTTATTCGATATTACTCTCTGGTTTTGCCCAACATAGCAGCACCGATCACACCGGCTCTGTTACCCAGTTTAGCCATAACCACCTGAGTCTTGCTGGAACCGCCAAACAGCTCTTTGTTCATTTCAGCCTTAATGGGATTCAGCAGGTTGTCACCCTGTGCAGAGGGACCACCACCAATGATCAGGTATTCAGGCTGGAATACGTTAATGGTATTACCCAAACCAATTGCCAAATAGTGAGCATACTCAGCGATTGCATCCTGAGCAGGAACGTCGCCGGCCTGTGCAGCATCAAATACATTCTTAGCATTCAGGTTGCGCAGATCACCATTTACTTCTTCCCACATCTTGGAACCGATATTCTTAACTGCGCGCTCTCTGCCCATGCGGATCAGAGCGGTAGCTGCGCTGTAAGCTTCCCAGCAACCCTTACGGCCACAGGTACAGGGCAGACCATCAGCAACGATTACCTGATGACCCATTTCGCCGCCGCCAAAGAATGCGCCGGAGAAGATCTTACCATCGATGATAATACCGCCACCAAGACCGGTACCCAGAGTAATAGCAACACAGTTCTTGCTGCCGCAGCCAGCACCAAATACAGCCTCACCCAGAGCAGCTACGTTAGCATCATTCTCCAGGTATACAGGAACCGGGATAGTCTCTTCCATAATGCTTACAACAGGAACGTTTCTAAAGTCTGCAAAGTTTGCAGCATACATTACTTTACCTTCAACGGGATCGATAGCTCCGGGAGAACCGATACCTACGGATTCGATATCATGAATGTCAAGACCCTGACCTGCTACCAATTCCAGCACCAGGTTAGCCATGTCCTGTACTACCTCTCTCTGAGGACGCTCAGCACCGGTAGGAATGCTTTTCTCGCAAATAATTTCGCCTTTTTCAGTTACCAGAGCAGCCTTAATAGTAGTACCGCCCAAGTCAATACCTGCATAAATCATAATGATTTTCCTTTCCGCCCATTACACTAACGGGTCTTGTTTTTCATTATTATCTTTTTCTTTCTGGTGCCTAAGCGCCTCGCGCTCCTGCCGGCGTCGCTTAATGTTTCCACTCACGCGCTGCCTCAGTTCTTCCGCCGCGCTATAGCCCATTTTCTTTTGACGATGGTTCAGCGCCGCCGATTCAATAATAATCGCAAGGTTTCGGCCAGATCGTATTGGTATTGAATAGCATACCACATCTGTGCCCAAAATGTCAATGGTCTCCGTAGTCAGCCCCATGCGATCATACTGCTTATACTGATCCCATCGTTCCAACTTAATTACCATATCAATGGACTTATTCAGTCGCACAGACTGTACACCATACAATTCCTTAACATTTAGCACGCCGATACCACGCAACTCGATCAGATTCTGAATGATTTCCGAACCCTGCGCCATCAACTCCTTATCCGAAGTTTTGCGAATTTCAACCACATCATCCGCCACCAGTCGATGACCACGCTGCACCAGTTCCAGAGCAGTTTCACTCTTACCTATTCCACTTTCACCCATCATGAGCACGCCTTCACCAAAACAATCCACCATAACGCCATGCAATGAAATGCGTGGTGCCAGTTCGATTCGAAGAAAACGTGTCAGGTCCGATGAAAAACCGGAAGTATCCTGCACCGTACTGAAGATCGGCACATTATTCTGCACCGCTAACTCCAAAATGCCTTCTTCTTTAAAGCATCCCAGTCCGCGGCACACAATCAAACAGGGAATATCGGTGGCAAACAATCGTTCAAAAATAAGGCGTCTCCGTTCCGGTCCTACCGACGTCAAATACGAGAACTCAACCATACCTATGATCTGCACTCGTCCCTCGTCGAAATATTCATAAAAACCCGTCAACTGCAGCGCCGGCCGATTAATATCAGAATCGTGGATCACACGATCCTCCAGACTCAGTTCCGGTGTTAGATTTTCCAGAGAAAATCGTTCTGCCATCCGCTTCATTTCTACCGAATACATTCGTCACCCTCTTTCCCGCTTACATACCAAACTAGTTTCATTTTAGCACATCCAAATATGATATGCAACAAAAAAACAGGGCATCCTCCTACGAAGATACCCTGCTTCCATCATAACATTATCAGAACTTGTTAGGCAGAGCCACAACAGCATCCAAAGCCTTATCCAGCCAATTGCCATTGATCGCTTCTACTGCGCCGCAGTCAACTGCTGTAGCGATCTGAGGATTGATCGGCAGCTGAGCAAGAACCTTCAAACCGTTACGCTGAGCAACCTCTTCCACATGGCTTTCGCCAAATACGTTGATCTTCTTGCCACAGTCAGGACATTCCAAATAGCTCATATTCTCCACAATACCAATGATCGGGATGTTCATCATGGAGGCCATCTTTACAGCCTTGGTCACGATCATGGAAACCAGATCCTGAGGAGAGGTAACGATCACGATACCATCTACCGGCAGAGACTGGAATACGGTCAGCGGTACATCGCCGGTTCCCGGAGGCATATCCACTACCATACAATCAACATCTTCCCAAACTACATCGCTCCAGAACTGTTTAACAGTACCGGCAATTACGGGACCACGCCAGATAACGGGATCAGTCTCGCCGTTCAGCAGCAGGTTGATACTCATGATATCCACACCGCCAGCACTCTTAACGGGAATCAGACCATCATCATTAGCAGTAGCACGATCACGCAAGCCAAATGCTTTAGGAATAGAAGGACCGGTAATATCAGCATCCAGAACAGCTGCATGCAGACCTCTCTTCTGAAGGCCGCTTGCCAACAAACTGGATACTAAAGACTTACCAACACCGCCCTTACCTGACACAACGCCGATTACTTTTTTTACATTGCTCTTAGGATTAGGAGCTTCCAAAAAGCTCTTAGGATCACGAGAAGAACAGTTTGCACTGCAACTGGAACAGTCATGGGTGCAATTTTCAACAGCTTCACTCATTTTTATTCACTCCTGTCATTTATTTGATATTTATGATATATAATTTCGGATGCAAACACGCAACACAGTGCCTGCAAGAGTTGATTATACTCCTGTTTTAGGAATTTGTCCAGAGATAACAATAAAAAAGCTGATATCCGATCTTTCGATCAAACATCAGCTTACGAGGTGCCACCCAGATTTGAACTGGGGATAGAGGTGTTGCAGACCTTTGCCTTACCGCTTGGCTATGGCACCAAAGTGACCCGTGGGAGAATCGAACTCCCGTTACCGCCGTGAAAGGGCGATGTCTTAACCGCTTGACC